>NZ_JAELUD010000070.1:0-20101 GCF_016429185.1 Aquitalea sp. ASV11 | reverse complement strand
CAGTTGGGGTAAACCGCTCACTGTCACCATCACAATAGTGAATTGTTGAATCTGTCACCATCGGGCCTGGCTCCGTAGCATGAAGGGGTAGCAGCGCCATCCGGCGCATGCACGGTGACAAGGAGCCCTGACATGCTGGAGTTTGCCCTGATGTCTTATGTGGGGGTGATGTCCATCACGCCCGGTCCCAACAACCTGATGCTGGCCACCTCCGGCGTCAATTACGGCTTTCGCCGCACCTTGCCGCACATGCTGGGTATCAGCATCGGCTGTTCGGCGCAGGTGTTCATCACCGCCTGTTTGCTGGCCTGGGCCTTGCAATGGGTACAGGCGGCCCGTTTGCCACTGGCGGTGGCCGGTTGTATCTACTTGCTGTACCTGTCGTGGAAAATTGCCCGCTCTGCCGCGCCGCAGGGTGGGGAAACCGGCCGGCCCATGGGTTTCTGGGCTGCGGCCTTGTTCCAGTGGGTCAACCCCAAAGCCTGGGTGATGGTGCTCAATGCCTCCATCCTGTTCATGCCGGCATCGGCAGAAACCCGGCTGAGCGCCGCCCTCTTGATGGCACTGGTGTTTGCCGTGGTCAACCTGCCCTGTATCAGCCTGTGGGCCTGGATGGGGGAGCGGCTGCGCCATCTGCTCAGCGGTGCGCGCGGTCTGGTGCTGTTCAATCTGGGTATGGGGCTGTTGATGGCGGCAACCGCACTCTACCTGTTGCTGGACGAAGTGCAGCGCGCCTGGCCGGGCATGCTGTGATGCCTGATGTCCTGATTTGGCAGTATCTTGTCTGGCACCGTCATGCCGCCTGACTTTGCAAGCGCCTAGACTATGTCCATCAACTGCAACAGGGAGTGGATGACATGGATGCAAACAAGGCGGCCTTGCTGGTGATTGATGTGCAGGATTCCTTCTTGCAGCGCGACTACTGGGACGAAACGGCCTTGCCGCCGTTTCGCCAGCATGTGCTGGCGCTGATTGCCGGGGCGCGGGCGGCGGATGTGCCAGTGCTGTATGTATTGCACGAGGATGGCGACGGCCCGTTTGCTGCGGCAAGTGGTTTTGTGCGGCCCATGGCCTGGCTACCAGCCAATCCGGATGCCATCTTCATCAAACACGTGCACAATGCCATGCTGGATTCCGGCCTTCAGCCCTGGCTGGCCGAGCGTGGCATCGGCAAGTTGCTGGTGTCCGGCATCCGCACCGAGCAGTGCTGCGAAACCACCACCCGGGTGGCGTCCGATCTGGGTTTTGCGGTGGACTTTGTCACTGAAGCCACGCTCACCTTTGCCATGCGCCACCCGCTCAGCGGCAAGCTGTACAGCGCGGATGAAATCCGGGAAAAAACCGAGCTGGTGCTGGCCGGGCGTTTTGCCGACATTGTGACGGTGGAACAGGTACTGGCGCGGCTGTAGACGATTCATTTATCCGGCAGGCAGGCCATGGCGGCCTGCTGCTGTTTTGGAGCAAGTTTCATGCCCTTGAAGGATGTATTGCAGGCGCTGGCCATCGTGCTGATCTGGGGCGTCAATTTCGTGGTGATCAAGTACGGTGTGGCCGATGTGCCGCCCTTGTTGCTGGGTGCCTTGCGCTTCATGCTGGCGGCTTTTCCGGCGGTGCTGCTGGTGCGCAGGCCCACGCTGCCCTGGGGCTGGGTGGCGGCATATGGCTTGAGCGTGGGTGTGGGGCAGTTTGCCTTTTTGTTTTCCGCCATCAAGCTGGGCATGCCGGCCGGGCTTGCCTCGGTGGTCTTGCAGTCGCAGGCCTTTTTTACCCTGATTCTGGCTGGCTTCATGCTGCATGAGCGCTGGCAGGCGGCGCAAATCCTGGGCTTGTTGTGTGCCTGTGCCGGGCTGGCGCTGATCGGGCTGGCCAAGGGCGGCAGCATGACGGCCATCGGCTTTGGCCTGACGCTGGCGGCGGCGTTCTGCTGGGCTTCGTCCAATATCATCGTCCGGCTGATGGGCAAGGCCGGGCACAAGGTGGAGCCGCTCAATCTGGTGGTGTGGTCCAGCCTGGTGCCGCCGCTGCCGTATCTGGCGCTGTCCTGGTGGCTGGAAGGGCCGCAGCGCATGGAGATCGCCTTGCGCCATTTTTCGCTCGGTTCCTTCCTGGCGGTGGCCTATCTCGCCTTCATGGCCACCTTGCTGGGTTATGGCATGTGGAGCCGCCTGCTCAGTCGCCATCCGGCCAATAAAGTAGCCCCGTTCTCGCTGCTGGTGCCGGTGGTGGGGGTGCTCACTTCCGCATTGTTGCTGGGCGAAAGGCTGAGCCTGTTGCAAGCAGTGGGCAGTGTGCTGTTGCTGGCCGGACTGGTGGTGAACGTGTTTGGTGGCATGTTGCTGGCACGCTGGCGGCGCGGGGTGGTGGCCCATGGCACGTGATATCTGGTTTGTGCTGCCGCCGCGCTTCATGCTGCTGGATTTTGCCGGTCCGGCCGAAGCCTTCCGTATTGCCACCGAGTTCGGTGCGCCATTCCGGCTGCACTATGCCGCCTGTGACACCGCCACGCAGTGTTCGCTTGGCCTGCCTGTGGGCGGGCTGCAGCCATTACCCCGGCAACTGCCGGAGGGCAGCCTGATTCTGATTCCCGGTGCCGACTGCTCGGCCGAGGCCTACGCCATGCCGGAGGCGCAGCAGATTGTCAGCTGGCTCTCCAGCAGCTTCCAGCCCCAGCATCATCAGCTGGCCACCATTTGCTCGGCAGCCTTGCTGGCCGGCATGGCCGGATTACTGGCACACCGTCAGTGCACCACCCATCACAGCCTGATTGAACGGCTGCGCCAGACCGACAACAGTGCCCAGGTGCTGGAGAACCGCGTTTTCGTGCAGGATGGCAGCGTGTGGACCAGTGCGGGCATCACGGCTGGTATTGATCTGGCCTTGCAGCTGATCAGCCTGCTGGCCGGTGCCGCTACGGCGCGCGAGGTGGCGCGCGAGATGGTGGTGTATTTCCGCCGTGCCGGTCAGGATGCCCAGCTTTCACCGTGGCTGGCGCACCGCAATCACCTGCATCCCGCCGTGCACAAGGTGCAGGACCTGATCGCCGCCAACCCGGAGCAGGACTGGAGCCTGGCCACCCTGGCCGATCAGGTGCATGTCAGCGTGCGCCATCTGTCCCGCCTGTTCCGCGAGCATGCCGGTGTATCGGTGCACGATTACCACCTTGGCTTGCGCGCCGCGCTGGCCGGGCAATGGCGGGCCAGTGGCCTGTCCAAGGAAAAGGCCGCGCTGGCCGCCGGTTTCTCCTCGGCCCGGCAATGGCAGCGTGTGCAACAGGCAGCAGCTGCATCCTGACGAAAATTAACTAAAGTTAACCTTGTTGCTGTCGATATAATGCTGACGCTACGCCCGCGTGCGCCTGCCTTTGTCCCAAGAACAAGTAGAAATGGTCACCGTCATGAACACCTGCACTCGTCATTTGGCCGCCGTATCCCTGTTGCTGGGTCTGACTGCCTGTGCCTCTGCCAGCCAGCCTGTTGCCGAAGCGCCGCGCGCTGCGCCCGAACCTGCTGCCAGCAATACCGCGTTTACCGGTGTGGGCTATGCCGGTGCCGGCATCGAGCCGGAAGCACCCCGTGTGGTGGTGAAAGAGGTCAACCCCAATGCGCCCATCGTGATCCGTGCCACCGGCAGCGGGGCAGCTCCGTATTCCTCTTCCCTGACACCTTCCCAGCGCAAGCTGCTGTCCATGCGTGCCGCGCGGCTGGACGCCTTCCGCTCCATTGCCGAACAGGTGCAAGGCCTGAAGCTGGTGGGTAACAGCTCGGTAGCCAACATGGTGGCCACCAGCGACGGCTTCCGCACTTACGTGGATGCCTATCTGCGCGGCGTGCATCTGGTTTCCACCACCATGCAGCCGGATGGCACCAGCGAAGCCGTGGCGGAAATCACCCTGGATCAGGATTTCTACAAGCAATACAAGAACGCGCTGGAAAAAACTGGTAGTGTGATGAAGGCTGCCCAGCAAAATGGTGTGGCCGGTCTGGAGTGCGCCGAAGGCAACTGCGGTGCCACCCGTTACGAAAGCAATTACTACGTAGCCCACTGATGATGACACGGCGTGTTTACCGCTTGATGGCCGCCCTTGTGGCGGCTTTTGCATTCTCTGCCCCGCTGCTGGCTGCGCCCATCGAGGCGGAAGGGGTTGCCGACATGGAAGCCGGCAGCCCGGCCGCGCGCGAAATGGCCATCCGTGACGCCCTGCAGCAGGCGGCAATCAGCAATGGTGCCGAGCTGCAATCGCTGCAACTGATGCAGTCCGGCAATCTCAGCGAAAGCAGTGTGCTGTCCGCACCGGCCTTGCAAGGCAAGGTGAAAATCCTGCTGGAATACAGCAAGGACGGCATGTATCACGTGAGGCTGAGCATAGACCCGCAAGCCAGCGCCACCGGCCCGGTAGCCAGTGCGCCCACCCCGGCGCAGAACGCCAGCTGCGGCATGCCCGCTGGCCGCAACCTGCGTCGCAAATTGCTGACCACCTACTTTTATGTGGTGAACCCGTCCGAAGCCAACGACCTGCGCAATCTCGCCACCGCACTGCCGGCCGACCTGGCGCGCCGCCTGCGCCAGCAAAGCCAGTTTGATGTGCGCAATGCCGGGCATCTGACCGTGCTGAGCAATATGGCAGCGGACGAGCCGGTTGCCGGTTGGGAAACGGTGCGCGAGCTGGGGCGACGTGAGGACGTGCAGTTCGTGGTGGCCGGCCGGGTATTGTCTACCGGCGTGGTGGCCAAGGGGGTGCGGCGCAGCATGTTCGAGTCCAACAATACCAGCGAGCAAGGTGCCTACTACACCGGCCCGCTGGCGGGGATGTTTGGCCAAGCCTTCAAATATGTGCCGACGGCACGACAGTTCGATATGGAAGTGTGGGTTTACGATGCCCTGACCGGTGCCGTGCTGGCCGACCAGCGCATCAGCCAGCTTGCCCGCGGCAAGGTGGTGGCACAGCTGCCGGTGGATTTTGCCACTGCCGCTTTCTGGGACGGCGACTATGGCCGAGTAGTGAATGAGCTGCTGGATCAGGCCACCCGTCAATTGGGCGACGTACTCAGCTGCATTCCCTTATCGGCCAAGGTGGTGAAGGTGGAAGATGGCCGTCAGGTGTTCATCAATGCCGGTGGGCTGGATGGCATGAAAGTGGGCGACCAGATGCTGCTGTACAAACCGCGTTCGGCGCAGATCGTGCGCAGTGGCGGTGGCGTGCGGGAACTGGGCGTGCCGGAGGACCTGTCCGGCACCATTACCCTGACCCAGGTGCAGCCGAATTTTTCCATTGCCCAGGTGCAAAGCGCCAGGCTCAAGGTGGAAGAGGGCGATTACGTCCGCTTCATGACCCGACGTTGATCTGACTAAAAAGCCCCGCAAGTGCGGGGCTTTTTGCTGGAGCTGGTTTCTTCAGGCCTGCTCGGCAAACGTCAGCAGGGCATCACCCGCCAGCCGGTATTTCACCCATTCGGACTGGGCGGCGGCGCCAAACGACTCGTAAAAATCAATGGCAGGCTGGTTCCAGTCCAGCACGCTCCATTCGAAGCGGCCACAGCCACGGGCCACGGCCAGCTGCGCCAGGTGACGCAACAGCTTTTTGCCGGCACCACTGCCACGCGCCGCCGGGGTGATGTAGAGGTCTTCCAGATACAGGCCGGACTTGCCCTGCCAGGTGGAATAATTGAAGAAATACACCGCATAGCCCACCGGCTGCTGGTCTTGCAGGCAGATCAGGCCATGAGCAGTGCTGTCCGGGCCGAACAGGGACTGTTCGATATCGGCCACACTGGCCACCACTTCGTGTTCGGCCTTTTCATAAATGGCCAGTTCGCGGATGTAATTCAGGATCAGCGCGGCATCGGCGCGGGTGGCGGGGCGGATGGTAATGGTCAACGGTGACTCCTGATACGGGCTTGCGAGCCTGTCTGCCTTGTCATGATGAAAAAAGGCCGGTTGCCCGGCCCTGTGTCTGTGCCTGCAGGATTCAACCTGCCAGCCAATTGCCCGGATGCGATTCCAGCCAGGTCTTGATGTTGCGCGCATCATTGACACGGGCAGAGTTGCCGCCAGCGGCCAGCAGCACAATGATCAGCGGCTGTGAACCCACGGTAGTCTGCATCACCATGCAGCGGCCGGCTTCCTGGATGTAACCGGTTTTCTGGACGCTGATGTCCCAGTTGCCTTCACGTACCAGTGCATTGCTGTTGCGATACTGCAGCACGCGGTTGTGTACCGACACGATCTGGTGCTCTGGCGTGGTGGTAAAGGCGCGGATCAGCGGGTAGTTGTGTGCCGCTTTTACCATGCGCGCCAGGTCATTCGCGGTGGAAGTGTTGCGCAGGTCCAGGCCGGTCGGGTCGTAGAACACTGTTTCGTTCATGCCCAGGCTGCGTGCCTTCTTGTTCATGCGTTCGACAAAGGCCGCGGTGCCACCGGGCAGGGCGGTGCGTGCCAGTGTGGCCGCCGCACGGTTTTCCGAGGACATCAGCGCCAGCAGCAACATTTCCTTGCGCGGCAGGGTGGTGCCCACGGCCAGACGCGAGGTAGTGTTCTTCAGGCGGTCGATTTCCGCATCGGAAACCGATACTTCCTGATCCAGCGAAACCCCGGAATCCAGCAGCACCATGGCCGTCATCAGCTTGGTGATGGAGGCAATGGGCATGCGCTGGTGGATGTTCTTTTCGTACAACGGTTCACCCGTGTTGCCGTTAAGAACCAGCACCGAATGCGAATTGAGGCGCGGAACGGCATGGTTGGCCATCTGGCTGGCAACCATGACGCCAGCAGGTGGCGCGGCCACTGCCGGCATCGCCAGGGCGGCGGAAACCAGCAGGGCGGCAAATTTTCTCAGCATAAGAGATACACTCCCGTGTCTTGTCGTTGGAGATACAGCCTTGCAGAAACGCTTGTCACCACCATGTTGATGGGCAAGGATTCTTCATCTCGGCTCGTGATCGGGTTGCCTACATTTTAAACAATGTTTTGCCTCTGTGGCAGGCAATTTCACAGATAAAAATCAATTATGCGCCGGGAGTGAGTTCATCCTGTTATCGGCGTAAAATCGTCACACTTGAACCGCGCGAAAACACCATGCTGCTTACCTTTCCGGATAGTCCCTTCCGTTTGCACCAGCCCTTCCCGCCTGCTGGCGACCAGCCCAATGCCATTGCCCAGCTGGTGGAGGGCCTGGAAGACGGCTTGTCCTATCAAACCCTGCTGGGGGTCACCGGTTCGGGCAAAACCTTCACCATGGCCAATGTCATTGCCCGCACCGGCAGGCCGGCCATCATCATGGCGCACAACAAGACGCTGGCGGCGCAGCTGTACAGCGAAATGCGCGAGTTTTTCCCGGAAAATGCAGTCGAGTATTTTGTTTCCTACTACGACTACTACCAGCCGGAGGCTTACGTTCCCAGCCGCGACCTGTTCATTGAAAAAGACTCCAGCATCAATGAACACATCGAACAGATGCGGCTGTCCGCCACCAAATCCATTCTGGAACGGCCGGACTGCATCATCGTGGCCACGGTGTCGGCCATTTACGGTATTGGCGATCCATCCGACTACCACCAGATGATTTTGCATCTGAAAGAGGGTGAAACGACCCCGCAGCGCAGTATCATCAGCCGGCTTACCACCATGCAGTACGACCGCAACGATGTGGACTTCGGCCGTGGTACGTTCCGGGTGCGCGGCGATGTGATCGACATCTTTCCGGCGGAAAGCAGCGATACCGCCTTACGCGTCAGCCTGTTTGACGATGAAGTGGAAACGCTTACCCTGTTCGATCCGTTGACAGGCGTCACCAAACAGCGTGTGGGCCGCTATACCGTGTTTCCGTCCAGCCACTATGTGACGCCTCGCGACACCGTGCTCAAGGCCTGCGAAAAGATCAAGCTGGAGCTGGCCGAGCGTATCGAGTGGTACCAGAAGGAAGGCAAGCTGGTGGAGGCGCAGCGCATCGAGCAGCGCACCCGTTTCGACCTGGAAATGCTGTACGAGATGGGCTTTTGCAAGGGCATCGAAAATTACTCGCGCCATTTTTCCGGTCGCGCGCCGGGGGATGCCCCGCCCACGCTGATCGACTACCTGCCCAAGAATGCGCTGATGTTCATCGACGAATCCCATGTCACCGTGCCGCAGGTGGGGGCGATGTACAAGGGCGATGCCGCGCGCAAGAGCAATCTGGTGGATTATGGTTTCCGCCTGCCTTCCGCCGTGGACAACCGGCCGCTGAAATTCCACGAATTCGAAAAGCTGATGCCGCAGACGGTGTTTGTGTCTGCCACCCCGGCAGCTTATGAAAAAGAGCACGCCGGTCAGGTGGTGGAGCAGGTGGTGCGTCCTACCGGCCTGGTGGACCCGGTGATTGAAATCCGCCCGGTAGCGACTCAGGTGGACGATCTGCTATCGGAAATCCGCCTGCGCATGGACCTGGGCGAGCGGGTGCTGGTGACCACGCTGACCAAGCGCATGGCTGAGCAACTGGCGGATTACTACACCGAACACGGTATCAAGGTGCGTTACCTGCACAGCGACATCGATACCGTGGAACGGGTGGAAATCATCCGTGACTTGCGCCTGGGCATGTTCGACGTGCTGATCGGCATCAACCTGCTGCGCGAGGGGCTGGATATTCCGGAAGTCAGCCTGGTGGCCATTCTGGACGCGGACAAGGAAGGCTTCCTGCGCTCGGACCGCTCGCTGATCCAGACCATAGGCCGCGCCGCGCGTAACCTCAACGGCAAGGCGCTGCTGTACGCCGACCGCATCACCGATTCCATGCGCCGCGCCATGGACGAAACCGAACGACGCCGCGCCAAGCAGCTGGCCTTCAATGCCGAGCATGGCATCGTGCCGCAGGGCATCAACAAAAAGATCAAGGACATCATCGACGGCGTGTACAGCGTGGAAGACCAGCGCAAGCGGCTGGTGGATGACGCCAAGGTGGCGATGATGGACGAAAAGACGCTGGCCAAGGAAATCAAGCGTCTGGAGAAGGACATGATGGAAGCGGCGCGCAATCTGGAGTTCGAAAAAGCCGCCCGTCTGCGCGACGAATTGAAGGCGCTGAAGGAAAAGATGTTCATCAGCGATTTGTAAGCGCTGTTGTCATGCAAACGAAAAGCCCCGCCAGTGTAATGCTGATGGGGCTTTGTCCTGAGTGAGCCGTATTTATGCCGCCTGGGCTGCCAGTTGCTGCTTGCGGTAGCGTTGTGCCAGTACCGCGCAGGTCATCAGCTGGATCTGGTGAAACAGCATCAAGGGCAGCACGATGGAGCCGATGGGGTGGCCGGCAAACAGCACCTTGGCCATTGGCACACCGCTGGCCAGGCTTTTTTTCGAGCCGCAGAACACGATGGTGATCTGGTCGGCCCGGTCAAAACCCAGCTTGCGGCTGGAGTAGGCGGTCAACCCCAGCAGGATGGCCAGCAGCAGGCCACACACTACCAGCAGGCCCAGCAAGGATTGTGGCGGGGTTTGTTGCCACAGGCCGGTAATCACTGCCGCACTGAAAGCGGTGTACACCACTAGCAGGATGGAGCCCTGGTCCACATAGCGCAGCAGCGGCTTGTGCTTGTCCACCCAGCCGCCAATCCAGCGGCGGGCAATCTGGCCGGCAATAAAAGGCAGCAGCAGTTGCAACACGATGTCGGTGATGGAACCCATGCCCTGGTCGCTGCCGTGATGGCTGATCACCAGCATGCCCACCAGCAAGGGCGTGATGAAAATGCCGAAGATATTGGACGCCGTGGCGCTACAAATGGCCGCCGGGATATTGCCCTGCGCCATCGAGGTAAAGGCAATCGACGATTGCACAGTGGACGGCAGCATGCACAGGTAGAGCACGCCCAAGTAAAGCTCCGGCGTCACCAGCGGGCCCAGCAGCGGCTTGAGCGCCAGCCCCAGCACGGGAAACAGTACAAAGGTGCAGGCCATTACCGTCAGGTGCAGCTTCCAGTGGGTGGCACCGGCAATCACGGCTTCGCGCGACAGCTTGGCCCCATGCAGGAAAAACAGCAGGCCGATGGCCAGGGTGGTGATCAGGTTCATGGCCTGGGCCACCTCGCCCTGACAGGGCAGCAGGCTGGCCAGGGTGACCGTGGCAATCAGCGCCAGGGTGAAGGAATCAATCATTTTCAGCATGAGAATGCCCTATTGCAGCGGGAAATCAGCTTGCTATTGAACCGTGAAAACATTCAGACTACAAATTGATTTATCAGATCAATAGATAAGAAAAAGTCATGAATGTCAGTTTGCGCCAGTTACAGGTGTTCCGGGCGGTGGCACGCCTGCGCAGTTTCAGCCGGGCCGGGGACGAAATCGGCCTGACCCAGCCCGCTGTCAGCCGTTGCATCCGCGAGCTGGAAGCCGAACTCGGCATGCGCCTGCTGGACCGGACCACGCGCGAGGTGGAGCTCACCGCTGCCGGCCTGCGTTTTGCCGGCCAGCTATCCCGCTTGCTGGATGAGTTGCAGCTGTTGCTGGAAGAGGCGCGCAAGGAAGGCGAGCAGGCACATGGCACCGTCCATATCGCCAGCAGCCCCACCTTGTCCGCCAGCTTGCTGCCCAGCTTGCTGGCGCAATGTGCCCGCCAGTTTCCACACATCCGTCCGGTGCTGCACGACCAGGTACAGCGCCTGAATGTGGAAAGCGTGCGCAGTGGCGAGGTGGATTTCGGCATCGTGGTGGAGCCGGGCCTGGTGGATGATCTGGAATGCCAGCCTTTGCTGGATGATGGTTTCTGGCTGATTTGCCGTGGTGACCATCCGCTGGCCGCCATGGATGCCGTGCCGTGGCAGGCACTGGACGGGCTGCCGCTGGTGTTGCTGGATTACAGTTCCGGCAGCAGGGCGGTGATAGACCGCATTCTGGCCAGCCAGGGGGTGCACTGCCCGGTAGCCCAGCAACTGGGGCATTCCAGCTCGGTTTTCCAGATGGTGCAAGCCGGTATCGGTATCAGCGTGTCGCCGGGGCTGGCCCTGCCATTGCCTGCCGGAGCCAGCCTGACCGTACGACCGCTGCTGCCGGAACAGCGCCGCAGCATCATGCTGATCCGCCGACGCCAGCGCTCCTTATCGCCGGTGGCAGAACGCTTGTGGCAGCTGGCCTTGCAACTGGGGCCGCAATTGCAGACGCTGGCCAGCCAGCATGTGGGCGGGATGGTAGCCTGAGCCCAAGCCGACGTGATTGGTCAGCACGGCTGCTTTTCTGCTAGCCTGCCAGCATTTTCTGCCAGCAGGCCTTACCGGATCATCCTGATGAAAAAAACACTGACTTCCCTGACCTTCTGTGCCGGCCTGTTGCTGGCAGGTTCCAGTCTGGCCGATGAAACCATCGTGCTGTTCCGTCATGCGGAGAAACCGGCTGCTGGTCTCGGGCAGCTCAGTTGCCAGGGGCTGAACCGGGCATTGGCACTGCCTGCGGTACTGGCCGCCCGCTTTGACCGACCGGCTGCCTTGTTCGCCCCCAATCCCGGCATCCGCAAGAAAGACGGCGGCGTGCCGTACAACTACATCCGTCCGCTGGCCACCATCGAGCCCACCGCCATCCGTCTGGGTTTGCCGGTGAATACCGACTTTGGCCTGGATGAACTGGACGCGCTGGAGGCCGCCATCACCAGCCCGGCCAACCGGGACGCCACCGTGTTCGTATCATGGGAGCACCGGCTGGTGGCAAAGATGGCGGCGCAACTGCTTGGCCGCTACGGGGCAGACCCGGCCCAGGTGCCTGCCTGGCATTACAGCGATTTCGACAGCCTGTATGTCGTCACTCTGCAGCAGCAGGACGGACGCACCGTCGCCCGCTTCCGGGTGGAAAAGCAGGGTTTGAACAATCAGGCGCAGACCTGCCCTGGTGAAAAGTGATTCGGCGGAACATGGCTTTGCCCATGCCGGCTTGATGCTTTTCGTGACAGCTTGAGCATGTGCATATCAGTGCGTTGACGTCTTGCTGCATTGCAAAATAAGTCAGACTTTTCCGGGTGATGACAGGCAGGTATAGTGCTGCCCGGCGGCATCCGTAGCGCCAGCATGCACGCTGGCCGCGGTGCAGTCACACAGCCATGGCCGCTACCGGCCTGCACCTGGTCCATCACTTTGTCTGACACGCTCAATGATGAACGCTCCTGCCACTGTCACTCTCAATCCTTGTCTGGATTGCGGCGCCTGTTGCGCCAGTTTTCGTGTTTCCTTCTACTGGACCGAGGCTGTCAGCCTTGGCCTGCCCGATACCGCGCTGGAGCAAGCCAGCCCCTGGCATGCCTGTTTGCGCGGCACCAATCAGCCTGCACCACGCTGTATGGCCTTGCAGGGCGAAGTAGGACAGTCCGTGTCCTGCAGCCTGTATGCCCAGCGCCCCTCGCCATGTCACGAGGTGCAGGCGGGCGATGCCCAATGCCGCAAAGCCAGGCACAAGCATGGCCTGCCGGAGTTGCCCGTTCTGGCACTCCGTCAAGGCTGAAACCGGCAGCAGGCTCCGGTGCTGGGCGACCCTCTGCCTGCCTTGCTCGGTAGCCGGCTTGCTGTTGGTCTAAATCGTGATAAAGCAATGATTTAAATCGTAAGTTGCTAAATAATCGGTGTCTTTTCCAGTTTAATGCTGGATGAGTTTTGATGCCTGTATTGTTCCGTGTACAGGGCGTGTATCGCTGGGGCTGGTTCAGCCTGAGCAAAACAGCTACCGCATGGCCTGTTTTCTTCCTATAACCCTGATATCGGGAGCAGGTAATCTTCATTCATTAATTTAAAGTTGAGCAAACATGACAAACAGAAGCCGGTCGCCGTGGAAGGTTTTCCTGTTTGCACGTTTGTGCTATCTGCTGATTGGCTTTGCCATGGTGCTGATTGCCAGCGAGTGGGCCATGCAGCGCTGGTCTGCCGGGCGTCTGGCCAGTGCGCGCGAGCAGGTGATCCAGCAAGAGGCCATGCCGCAGCTGGAGCGCAAGCAAAAGCTGGTGCAGGACATGTTCAACACCATGTATGAAAACACCCGCACCATCAGCCTGATGCCCAGTGTGCGGCAAATCCGCGGGGGTAACCGGGCGGATGAAAAAGAAGATGTGGTGGCCAATCACCGCTTTACCGCCGATGCTTTCCTGACTGTGCAACAGGTGTTCAACAACCTGGTCAGCCGCACCCGGGTGTCAGAAGTTTACGCTGTCATGGACGGGCTGGACTTCAAGAAAGGCCAGGTGCCTTTTTTCATGTTTGATACCGTGCGACTGGAACCGGAAGGCGGGAAAAAAGACGAGGACGAGGCCAAAAGCAAGGACCCGGACGTCCCTGAACAACTGGAAGACGAGGAATACAGCTATTTCCCCACCCAGCTGGCCGAGCTGAAAGCCTCACACCCGCGCTTTGATTTCAAGGTGCTGGATGACATCCCGGCAGTCACTTCGCCGCTGATGCGTACCTGCGACAATACCCAGTACTACTCCAAATCGCAGTGCAATGTGTACGACGCTTCCGGCTTCCTGTATTCCGTGCCGGTCTACGATATGCAGCACCAGTTCATCGGGGTGGTGTCGTCCATCGTGCGCGCCAATGTATTCGAGGCAGCGTTGCTCAACATGCCTTTCCTGGTTCTTACCCCCAAAGACAAGGAAGAAGCGGCCAAAACCGGGCTGAAAATGCCGGAGGAGGCCGGTAATTTTGCGCTGGTCAATGCCGAGCGCGGCATCCGTATCTTCGACCGCCGCAATACCGTGCTGCCCGACTTGCTCAGTGGCAAGCAACAGGCGGCTGCACTGGGTGGTGCCTGGCTCAGCCTGCCCGTGAAAATCCATAGCGACAAGCCATGGACGCTGTACTACTACCTGACCCCGGCGCAGCTGGAGCGGCAGCTGGCTCCCTTGTATGCCAGTCAGCGCAATACCATGCTGGTGGTGCGACTGGTGCTGGGCCTGCTGTTCCTGTTCGGGCTGTTCGTAGTGTACCGCCAGTATCAAACCTTCAAGCAGATTTACGACCTGCGCCGCATCGAATCCACCATGATTGCCGTGGCGGAGAACTTCGACCTCACCCGGCGGGTGGAAGGCTTGTGCAGCAAGCAGGCGGCCAGGGCTGGCGAGGCCCTCAATCGCCTGTTGCAAGCCCTGCAGGACGGCATGTTGCAAGTGGAAACCTGCCTGCAGGCCGTGGTGGAAGCCAACCGCAATATGGGCGTTACCTCACAGCATTTGAGCATGGTGGCCGAAACAGGCGAGCGGGCGTCGCAGCATATTGACCAGTCCTTGCAGCAATTGAACGGCGGCATGCTGGACATCCTGCGCAAGGTGGACAAGGCCGCCACGCTGTGTAGCGATTCGGCAGAGCGTGCACACCAGAACAAGGCCATCATTCATACCGCGCTGAATGACATCCGCTCGGTGTCTGCTGCGGTGGGACAAACCGCCAGCTGCCTGCATCAGTTGCAGGACTCCAGCGCCGCCATTACCAGGATTGTCGCCGTCATCGAATCCTTGGCCGCGCAAACCAATCTGCTGGCACTCAATGCCGCCATCGAGGCTGCGCGTGCCGGTGAAGCCGGGCGCGGTTTTGCCGTGGTGGCCGACGAAGTGCGCAAGCTGGCGGATTCCACCAGCCGTTCCACTGGTGAAATCGAGGCCATCGTCAAATCCATTGGCAGTCAGGTGCAGCTTGCCGTGGCGGACATGCAGCAAGTGGAAGACAGCGTGGCCACCAGTGTGGACAACATCAACCTGGCTGGTGAATCGGTACAAACCATCAGCCAGCAGGCGGCAGAGGTGGTGCAACTGGTGGGCGGGGTCAGCCAGAACGTGGCCGAACAACAACAAAGCTGTGCCGAACTGGCGGACAATGTGAGCGGTATTGCCGGTGGCGCCTCGGAAACCCGCAGCGAGGCCGATGCCACGGCCCATGCGCTGGCCAAGCTGGATGGGCAAGTCGAACAGATACATGGCATTGTCAGCCGCTTCCGCCTGCGCTGATCATCCTCAATGCCTGCCCGGTCACGCTGCCGCCCTACTACCGATGGTGTATGGCAATGAGGTGTGACTGCATTTATGTTCGACAGCTCCGGGCTGTGTATCATGGCCAGTCAGCAAGGCATATCAACAAAACTTTATCTGCTGTCCTTACAGCATGAATTAGGGTCATCGCAGCATGGTTGCTTCCGCAAGAACCCGTTTCATCCGGCTGGTGGTCTGTGCCTATTGCGTGCTGGCCATGCTGTGGATATTGCTGTCCGATAGCCTGCTTTCCTTGCTGGCCGACCCTGCCACCATGCTGGAACTCTCCACCTGGAAAGGTGCCGTCTTCGTGCTGATGACGGCAGCGCTGCTGTATTTCTCTTTGCGTGCCGTACCACCGGCCGAACACAATGCCGCTGCCGGCCTGCTGGAAAGCTGGTCGGAGCGCATGAGCAAGGAACGCATCCCCGGCTGGCTGGGTTATGTGTTTGCCATTGTTGCCGTGCTGGCGGCATTGGGCCTGCGCCAGCTGGTGCCCATCAGCATTTATCAGCGGCCCATGTTCATCATGCTGATGTTCCCGGTCTTGGTGACTGCCTTGTTGGGAGGCCTGGGGCCGGGCCTGCTGGCTACCTTGCTGGCTGTGCTGGGTATTGACCTGATGGCCACGCCACACTTCCACAGCCCGGAAAGTACGCCGGTTTATACCTTGCAATGGGGTTTTCTCGGCCTTTGCGGCGTCACGGTCAGCCTGTTCAGCGGCATGCTGCGACGACTGGCACAGCGCAACGAAACCCATCGAAACCTGCTGGATGCCGTGGTCAGCGGCACTTCCGATGCGGTGTTCGTCAAGGACAGGCAAGGCCGTTACCTGCTGGTGAATGAAGCGGCCTGCCGTTTTGTCGGTCACACGGCGGCGGAAATCATCGGGCAGGATGACCGCGCCTTGTTCGATGCCGAATCGGCCGACAGCCTGATGCGCAGTGACGGCGCCATCATGCAGGCAGGTACATTGCATGCGCATGAGGAACATGTGCGGCTGCCGCATGGAGTGGAGATGGTGTTCCAGGTCAGCAAAGGGCCGGTGTTCGATCTGGACGGCCAGGTGGTGGGCCTGTTCGGCATTTCGCGTGATATCTCGCGGCACAAGCAGGCCGAGCAGCGCCTGCGCGACAGCGAGGCGGAGCTGCGGGCAGCACAGCGGCTGGCCGGTATCGGTAACTGGAACTGGGATGTGCTGCAGGACAGGCACAGCTGGTCCAGCGAGATCTACCACATCTATGGCCGTTCAACGGACTTGCCGCCGGCGGTGTATCCGGAAGTGGCCAGCTACTTTACCCCGGAGAGCTGGGCCAATTTGTCGGCGCTGGTGGAACAGTGCCTGCATGACGGCCACGCCTACCAGTGTGATGCCGAAGTGATACGTCCGGATGGCGAGCACCGCTGGATCACCGCCCGCGGCGAGGCGGTGTGCGATGAAAATGGCCGCGTGGTGCGCCTACACGGCACGGTGCAGGACATCAGCGAGCGCATGCGCCTGACCATGCAGATCCGCAGCAGCGAACGCCGTCTGCAGCAAGTGGTGGAGGCCACCAGCGACGGTTTCTGGGACTGGGACCTGCGCACCGGTTATGTCTATCGTTCGGCCCGTTATTTCTCGCTCACCGGCTATGCGCCGGAAGACGATACCCACGACGTGTCTTTCTTTCGCAAGCTGTTGTTCAGCGATGACCTGGAAGTCTGGCAGCAGGCCCTCAACGCGCACCTGCGCGGTGAAACCAGCCAGATGGAGTTTGACATCCGCCTGATGACCCGCAACGGCGAGTTGCTCTGGGTACGCGTGCGGGGCAGGGCAGTGGAACGCAGTCCCAGCGGCGAGGTGTGGCGGCTGGTGGGCACGCTGTCCGACATTACCGAACGGCGGCGGCTGGATGAAGACCTGCATCTGGTGCTGAATGAAGCCGGCGATGCCATCTGGATTGCCGATGAAAACGGCCATTACCTGTTTGCCAATCCTTCTGCCTGCCGCATGACCGGCCACAGCCAGTCGCAGATTCTGCAAATGCACATTGTCGATTTGCTGGCACCTTCCAGCCAGGCCACGCTGCCTGCACATCTGCTGGCCTTGCAGGACCAGCGCTTCATCCGCTCCGAATGGGAGCTGAACCGCGCCGATGGCGGCGTGGTGGTGACCGAGCTGACCACCGTGCGCATGCAGGATGGCCGTTACATAGCCTTTGGCCGCGACCTGACGGAAAAGAAAGCGGCCGAGCAAAGGCTGTTGTCTCGCGAGCAGCAACTGGCGCGGGTGATTGAAGGCTCCGACCAGGGCTATTGGGACTGGAACGTGCAAACCGACGATTTCCAGGTCAGCCACCGCTGGAAAGCCATGCTGGGCTACACGGCAGACAGCGGCCCGGTCAGCCGGCAGCAGTGGTTGTCCCACATCCACCCCGAGGATTTGCCGCAGGTGGAAAGCAGCATGCAGCGCCATCTGGATGGTCTCAGCCCGACATATGAAATGGAAATGCGCTGCCACAGCCTGAGCGGTGGCTGGCGCTGGGTGCTGTCACGCGGCCGGGTGGTGGAGCGCGATGCCGAAGGCCGGCCATTGATGATGTCCGGCACCCATACCGACATTACCGAACACAAGATTCATGCCCAGGCGCAAAAAGAAGCCGCCGTGGTGTTCGACAGCAGCTACGAAGGCATCATGGTGGTGTCGCCGGCAGGGCGCATCACCAAGGTCAATTCCGCCTTTACCCGCATCACCGGTTATGCCGAACACGAAGCCATCGGCAGTTCACCCGCGCTGCTGTCCTCCGGCCAGCACGGACCGGCCTTTTATCAGGACATGTGGGCCATGGTGCGCCAGCATGATTTCTGGCGCGGCGAAATATGGAACCGGCGCAAGAATGGCGAACTGTATGCCGAGCTCTTGTCCATTTCGGTGGTGCGTGATCAGGCCGGCCAGATCCAGCACTACATCGGCATCTTTTCCGACATCACCCAGCTCAAGGCGCATGAGGCCGAACTGGATCGCATTGCCAACTTCGACCCGCTCACCGGCGTGCCCAACCGCCGGCTGCTGTCCGACCGCATGGAGCAGGCACTCACCCGCAGCCGTCGCACCGGACAGTGCTGTGCGGTGTGTTTTCTCGATCTGGATGGTTTCAAAACGGTCAATGACCTGCACGGCCATGAAGCGGGCGACCAATTACTCATTGCGGTGACCGAGCGGCTCAAATCGGTCCTGCGCGCTGGCGATACCCTGGCCCGGCTGGGTGGCGACGAGTTTGTGCTCTTGCTTTCCGACCTGGCAGACAATGAGGAATGCATGCCCATTCTGGATCGCGTTCTGGCTGCGGTGGCAGAGGAAGTGCCGCTTGCCAGCGCCAGCATCAGCACCAGTGCCAGCGTGGGGGTCACCCTGTTTCCGCAAGACGATGCCGATGCCGATACCCTGCTGCGTCATGCTGATCAGGCCATGTACCAGGCCAAGGAGGCGGGCAAAAACCGCTACCAGCTGTTCGACCCGGAAGGCGACCGCAAGGCACAGCTGCACCGCCGCATGCTGGAGGCTTTGGGCCAGGCTTTGCAGCAACAGCAATTCCTGCTTTACTACCAGCCCAAGGTGGATCTGCAAGACGGTCGGCTGATCGGCCTGGAGGCACTCATACGCTGGCAGCATCCGGAACGGGGCCTGCTGGCACCGGCAGACTTCCTGCCGGTGCTGCAAGGCAGTGCGCTGGAAATCACCTTTGGCCGCTGGGTGCTGGAGCAGGGCATCGCCCAGGCTGCCAGCTGGCAGCAGCTGGGCATGCCGCTGGCGGTCAGCCTGAATGTCAGCGCCAACTATCTGCTGCACCCGGATTTCTGCCCGGACTTGCAGCAGGTATTGCGCAGCCATCCGGCGCTGGATCCGTCCTTGCTGGAACTGGAGGTGCTGGAGTCAGCTGCGCTGGATGATATGGACCAGGCATTGTGGGTCATGCAGCAATGCCGCACCCTGGGTGTGCATTTTGCACTGGACGATTTTGGCACCGGTTATTCCTCGCTGACCTATCTGCGCAAGCTGCCGCTGGATACCCTGAAAATCGACCAGAGCTTTGTCATGGGCATGCTGGATGATGCTGATGACCTGGGCATCGTGGCCGGGGTGATTCAACTGGCTGCAGTATTCAAGCGCCAGGTGATAGCCGAAGGTGTGGAAACCATGGCGCATGGCATGGCCCTGCGCAAATTGGGCTGCAGCCTGGTGCAGGGCTATGGCATTGCGCGGCCGATGCCGGCACAAGCACTGCCGGACTGGATACGGCAGTGGCAGCAGCAGGCGGCCTGGCAGCAAATGGATCAGGGTCCGGCTATCTGAAGCATTGAGCAAGGGCAAGAATGATAACAAGACGAAATGCCGTGTTTGGCTTGTGTACATTGTTGTGCAGCGTGTTGCCGCAAGGCGTGAGCGCGGGGAGCGGTCGCGCCGTGGTGTTGCAGATCGGCTTTGGCAGCAACAAGCCTCCCTATGTGTTCGAGGCGGAACGGCGTGGACTGGAGTTTGACATCGTGGTGGCCGCAGCACGCCGGGCCGGTATGGAAGTACAGCCTTTCTTTGCCCCGATGGAGCGCTTGCAGGGCATGTTGCAGCAAGGGCGTCTGGACGGTATTGCCACCACCAATCCCTACAGCAGGCTCAAGGCTTATTTCTCCCAGCCCTATATGGAATACCACAATGTGGCGGTCGCGCTGGCGCAGCGCAAACTGGTGCTGAACGACATTGCCGACCTGTCTCGCTATTCCGTCAGCTCATTCCAGCGCTCCCGCCAGTTGCTGGGGCCACAGTTCGAAGCCATGGCCAATGGCAACCCGCGCTATCGCGAAGAGGGTGACCAGCAAATCCGCAACCTGCTGCTGTACGCTGGCCGGGTGGATGTCATTGTCGGCGATTGGCGCATCATCCAGTATTTCCACCGCCAGTTACCGCCGGAACAGTCAGCCAGACAAGCCCTGACCGTCTATCCGCTGTTTCCGGCCACACCCTACCAGATGGCCTTTCGCTATCAATGGCAGCGTGACAATTTTGATCGGGGCCTGGAAATGCTGCGCAAGTCTGGCGCATACCGCGAGATCGAGGCGCGTTACGACCATGTGCCATAGCGACTGCGCCGGACAGCCGCCCGGAATGCTGGC
>NZ_JAELUD010000006.1:0-105196 GCF_016429185.1 Aquitalea sp. ASV11 | reverse complement strand
CGGGGCAACTGACGACTTTGGAGTTGTGGTTGATTCGGCTTGGCATCAGGACCAGCCATAGTCGGCCCTATCATCCGCAAACCAATGGCAAGGATGAACGGTTTCACCGTACGTTGAAGGCGGAGGTTCTGAATGGGCGTGCATTTGATTCTTTGGCTCACACGCAATGCGCTTTCGATACTTGGCGAGCGATTTACAACCATGAGCGGCCACATGAAGCATTGAAGATGGAAACGCCGATCAGTCGGTATCGCCCTAGCGTGATTGCCTTTCCGGAGGTTCTGCCGGAGGTGAGTTATGACGTGAGCGAAGAGGTTGTGCACGTGGGCTGGAATGGTGAGCTGAAATTTCGCGGCAGGCGTTTCAAGGTATCCAGTGCCTTGCACCGTCAGCCCGTAGCGATAAGGCCACGAGAAGGATGTGACGGAATATTTGATGTGTATTACGCCTTCCGGCATTGCCTGGAAATTGACATGAGGGAAGTGAAACAGCAAAGCTGAATGTGTCCACCATGTGTTCGCACACCCGTCCACCATGTTTCCGGTCTATACAGTTGCAAAAGAAAAATAACAAATTTTACGGTTCTGATGATTGATATCGGCATATCGAGTCGATATCATGACGAAACTTTCGAAACGAAACGTTTCAATGACCAAACGAAATACCCAGCAACGCCGCCATGCCATCGCCACCCTGGTGCAAGAGCGTGGTGAAGTCAGTGTCGATGAGCTGACCCGGCGTTTTGCCACTTCAGAAGTCACCATACGCAAAGACCTTGCCCTGCTGGAAACCGGCGGCCTGTTGCTGCGCCGTTACGGCGGAGCGGTTGCCTTGCCCAGTGAAATGGCAGTGGAGCCGGAAGTGGGCCAGGTATCCGACCGCAAGCTGGATATCGCCCGCGCCGCCGCGGAGCGCATACGCGACCACAACCGCATCATCATCGACAGCGGTACCACCACCAGCGGCATGATTCCGCTGCTGGGCAGCAAGCGCGGCCTGGTGGTGATGACCAATTCGCTCAATGTGGCAGCCGCACTGCGCGAACTGGAAAACGAACCCACCCTGCTGATGACCGGTGGTACCTGGGACCCGCACTCCGAATCCTTCCAGGGCCAGGTAGCCGAGCAGGTATTGCGCTCTTACGACTTCGACCAGCTGTTTGTCGGTGCAGATGGCATCGACCTGGAACGTGGCACCACCACCTTCAACGAACTGGTGGGCCTGTCCCGCGTGATGGCGGAAGTGGCGCGTGAAGTCATCGTCATGGTGGAGTCGGACAAGATAGGCCGCCGCATTCCCAATCTGGAATTGCCGTGGCACACCATTCACACCCTGATCACCGATGAGGCTCTGCCGGCGGAATCCAGGGAAATCATTCAGGCCAAGGGCATCACGCTGATCTGCGCGCCCGCTGGCAACGATAGTGCAAGGAGAAAATAATGTGTGGCATCGTCGGCGCCATTGCGGCGCGTAATGTGGTACCGGTTCTGGTAGATGGCCTCAAGCGCCTGGAATACCGCGGTTATGATTCCGCTGGTATCGCCGTGCATACCGGTAATGCCATCAGCCGCGTGCGCCGTGTCGGTCGTGTGGCCGAAATGGAAGCCGCTGCAGCGGCAGAAGGCCTGCAAGGCCAGCTTGGCATTGGCCACACCCGCTGGGCCACCCATGGCGGTGTGACCGAGCACAACGCCCACCCGCACATCTCCTTCGACAAGATTGCCGTGGTGCATAACGGCATCATCGAAAATCACGAAGAACAGCGTCAGCAGCTGAAAGCGCTGGGCTATGAATTCACCTCGCAGACCGATACCGAAGTGATCGCCCATCTGGTGCATCACTACTATCAAGGCGGTGTCAGCCTGTTTGATGCGGTGAAGCAAGCCACCCGCCAACTGACCGGTGCTTACGCCATCGGCGTCATCGCGCTGGACCGCCCGGACGAACTGGTGTGCGCCCGCATGGGTTGCCCGCTGCTGGTAGGCTTGGGTGAAGGCGAACACTTCATCGCCTCCGACGTGTCTGCCATCCTGTCCGCCACCCGTCGTGTCATCTTCCTGGAAGAGGGCGATATCGGCCTGCTCACCCGTGACAGCGTGGTACTGCATGACAAGAACGATCAGGTGATCGAACGCGCCGTGCATGTGTCCGACGTATCGCTGGCTTCGCTGGAACTGGGCCCGTACAGCCACTTCATGCAAAAGGAAATCCACGAACAACCCAAGGCCCTGTCCGACACCATCGAAGCGGTGCTGGAAAACGGCTTTGCAGCCGGGCTGTTCGGTGCCCGCGCGGCCGAACTGCTGCCGCAAGTGGAAGGCGTGAAGATTCTGGCCTGCGGCACCAGCTACTACGCCGGTCTGACCGCCAAATACTGGATCGAAAGCATTGCCGGCATCAGCTGCGATGTGGAAATCGCCAGCGAATACCGCTACCGCGACGCCTTTGCCAACCCCAAACACCTTGTGGTGACTATCTCCCAGTCCGGCGAAACCCTGGACACCATGGAAGCGCTGAAATACGCCAAGGAACTGGGCCACAGCATGGCCCTGTCCATCTGCAATGTGCGTGAATCCGCCATTCCGCGCGCCAGCGAGCTGGTGTTCTACACCCGCGCCGGTGCCGAAATCGGCGTGGCCTCCACCAAGGCCTTCACCACCCAGCTGGTTGGCCTGTTTGCCCTGGCGGTAACGCTGGGCAAGCTGCGCGGCCGCGTGGATGCACAAGCCGAGCACGATTATCAGGAAGCACTGCGCCAGCTGCCGGGTTCGGTACAGCATGCGCTCAATCTGGAGCCGCAGATCAAGGCCTGGTCCGACAAGTTTGCTGCCAAGCAAAACGCCCTGTTCCTCGGCCGTGGCCTGCACTACCCGATTGCGCTGGAAGGTGCGCTCAAGCTCAAGGAAATCTCCTACATCCACGCCGAAGCCTACCCGGCTGGCGAGCTGAAACACGGTCCGCTGGCGCTGGTGGATGAAAGCATGCCGGTGGTGGTGATTGCTCCTAACGACGCACTGCTGGAAAAGGTGAAATCCAATATGCAGGAAGTGCGCGCCCGTGGTGGCGAGCTGTTCGTGTTTGCCGATCTGGACAGCCATTTCAGCGAGTCGGACGGCGTGCATGTCATCCGCACACCGCGCCATGTCGGCGTGCTGTCCGCCATTGTGCACACCATCCCGGTACAAATGCTGGCTTACCATGTAGCCCTGGCCCGCGGCACCGACGTGGACAAGCCGCGCAACCTGGCAAAATCCGTCACGGTGGAGTAATCACCGGGCAGGCTTCTGACTAAACTGATCTAAAAGAATAAAGTCTGTCACGACGATGGCATGAACGATTTTGCCGGTAGTGCTAAACAAAGAGGCCCGCTAGGGCCTCTTTCCGTTTGAGATTGCTGGTTTTGAAGATGTGCAAGGGCAAGGATCGATGAGACTGTTTGTCGGCCAAAGCGGACTTTGATTGTCCATAGAAAAAATAGCTGCTTTTCATATGAAAGCAGCCGTCAATGTAGCAAGCAATGGAGGGGTCATGCCGCTTAAGCACGGCGCTCAAAGCAGGGAGATCGTACTGCTTACGCTACCGGGGTAGTTTGGTGATCATCATGCCAGGCAATCGATTTTCGGCTAGCCATGGATGCACCCAGACTACTAACGGTATCAAGACGTTGAATCTGTTCTGCCGAAAGCGTCAGAGACAGCGCTTCAAGGTTGTCCTTGAGCTGGGTTTGCGAACGCGGCCCGATAATGGGTACGGAACCGTGTGTCCCTGCCCAGGCAATGGCAACCTGACTGGCACTCACCCCCAGCTCAGCGGCAATCGCCAGGACCGTGTCAAGAATCTGCGTGCGCTGGCTTGAGTTTTCTGCTTGAAAAACACGCCCGCCAAAACCTTCAGCCCGTCCCTTTTCCCCCTGTCGATACTTGCCGGTGAGCATGCCGCCCCCCAGTGGTGACCAGGTGACGATACCCAGGCCTAAGGCAAGTGATGCAGGGAACAGATCAGCTTCTGGCTCGCGGTGTACCAGGCTGTGTTCAAACTGGGCTGCGGCAATGGGAACTGCATGCGTTAATTCTGCGTAGGTGACTGCTCGGGAAAGCCGCCAGGCTGGAAAATTCGACAGACCTGCGTACAGAATCTTGCCGGCACGTGCCAGATCTTCAAAACCGCGAACGATTTCTTCAATGGGTGTGATGCCGTCAGGATGGTGTGCCCAGTAGATGTCGATTCGATCCGTCTTGAGCCGTTTAAGGCTGGCTTCTACCGAAGCAATCATTGCCTTGCGGCTATTACCGGTTACAAGCCGGTTGGCATCAGGTTCCGCGCCGTTGGTAAACTTCGTTGCCAGAACAAAATCTTCACGTCGTCCTTTCAAGAGGTCTCCGAGCAGCGCTTCCGCCTGGCCGAACTGATAAATGTCTGCGGCATCAATAAAATTACCACCCGCCTCGGCATAGGCGTTAAATATGTCTGCGGCAACGTCCGGGTCGGCGCCATAGCCCCAGCCAGTGCCAAAGTTGCCGGTACCCAAAGCCACTTGCGATACCCGCAAGCCAGTGTTGCCAAAAATGGTGTATTTCATGCTTTGCTCCGTTAATGGAAGTATTCGTGTGCTGAATCAGCGGATGGTGCCGAGCGCATCAGTTTGCGTACTGGGCAAGGCCACTGCCGAATGACCAGTTTTCTTTTTTGACCTCGACCAGACTGATGAAGACATCCTCCAGCCGGACACCGGCTTCTTCATTGAGCCCCTCCGCAATCGTCTGATAGAGCAGCTTTTTCTGTTCTGTCGAGCGTCCTTCATTCAGCGTGATCTGGATAAACACCACGCCATCAGTCCGCTGGATTCCGAGATAGTCGGGGTCGTAGACAAAATGATTGTCGTCGTGCTCTGTCAGGACCTGAAAGTTGTCCTTGTCTGGAACATTGATCGCCTGCTTCATCGACGCGTAAACCACCTGGCCCAGTTTTTGGGCAAAGGTCGCATCAGGGTTCTTTTTGATGTCGATACGCACCAGTGGCATGTTTCCCTCCTTGAATTTGCTTGAGCATCTGCCCGGGTTGCGCAGGCCATCAGGGTGTGACCGCAAGCACAAGCGGGCTGAGGCTTAGGTCAATAGTCGGTGTAGCCCTTTTCACCAGGCGTGTAGAAGGTAGCGAAATCCGGCTCTGCCAATGGCTGCCCGGTCTGCAGCTTGCTTACGAGGTCAGGGTTCGAGATGAACGGACGACCAAATGCGACAAGGTCGCCACGGTTTGCATTGAGATCGGTCGCGGCACGTGCGGCATCGTAGCCACCAGAAAGAATGTACTGCCCGTTAAATGCGCTACGTATTCTGGCTTTCAATTCGGGGCTGACTTCTGGAGCGCCCATTGCGCTGTGATCGACCACATGGATATACAGCAGGCCAAGGGTATTCAACTCATCAATCAAGCGCAGATACAGCGTATCCATTTCTGTATCCGGTACTTGGGCATTGAAAACACCATACGGCGAGATGCGCATGCCCACACGTTTGGAACCAATGGCAGAAACGGTGACTCTGGCCACTTCCACCGCAAAGCGGATGCGGTTTTCAACCGAACCACCCCAGCGATCATGGCGCTGATTGGAGGCGGTATTAAGAAACTGGTCGATCAGATAGCCATTGGCGGCATGCAGCTCGACCCCATCGAAACCAGCCTGCAAGGCCAGTTTGGCCGACTCGGCATATTCGGCAATGCTCTGGGCAATGTCCGCTTCATTCATTTCATGCGGCACCGGATGCGGTTGCATACCAGCCGTATCCGTCCACGTTTCGCCAGGAACAGCAATCGGTGACGGTGCCAGGACGCGGGCACCATCCGGCATGTTGGCAGGATGGCTAACACGGCCGGTATGCATCAATTGCACAAAAATCCTGCTCCCGGCCTGATGCACGCGCTCAGTCACCCGTTGCCAGCCCTGTACTTGCTCTGCATTGAACAGTCCGGGAATGCGCGGATAACCCAGGCCATTTGGCGATGGGGATGTCCCCTCGGTAATGATCAGTCCTGCGCCCGCCCGTTGGCTGTAATATTCCGCCATCAAGTCATTGGGCAGATTTGCGATGGCGCGGCTTCGGGTCAGCGGTGCCATCACGATGCGATTTTTCAGCGGCAGGCTGCCAAGCTGGGTAGGACTAAACAAGATATTCGACATTTCAATGACCTTGGTGTTGGATTCACATTCCGATGGATGCGGTAAATGGCTCAGTGCTGTTGCTGATAGCGTTCAGCGGCATGGGCTTGCCGAATGTCTGACATCAGCGCTTGACGCGCCCCATCCAGCGCATCCCAGCGCTCGGCAACATGCAAGGGGGGAATCGTCACCAGCTCGCGACGGTCGAAGCCAACCAGCGCGGCATCAACCAGTTCACCTACCTCCATCACCTCCGGGAAGGTGTTGACGTCAATGCCGGCGTGCTGCCAGATTTCGGTGCGGGTGGCGGCTGGCAGTACCGCTTGTACGTAAACGCCCTTGGGTGACAGCTCCAGACTCAAGCCCTGCGACAAATACAGAACGAAAGCTTTGGTCGCGCCATAAATCGACATGCCGAATTCCGGCGCGAAACCCACCACCGAGCCAATATTGACGATGGCACCGGTGCCGGATTGCGCGAGGCGCGGCGCAATCGCGGCAGCAAGCCGTGTCAATGCGGTGGTATTGAGCGTGATCTGACGATCAATCGCCTCGGCGGACTGCTGCAGGAATCCACCGGCTTGCGGCATGCCTGCGTTATTGATCAAGATGCCAATATCTGCGTCGTCACGCAGCCGCGTTTCCAGTGCGGACAGTTCTGCCGTGTTGGTCAGGTCGGCTTGCAGTACCTCGACAGATACCTGGTGCTCGGCGCGCAGGCGCGTGGCCAAGGCCTCCAGGCGCGATTTGTCACGCGCAACAATAATGAGATTGTGGCCGCGACGTGCAAAGCGCTCGGCATAGGTGGCACCAATGCCGCTGGAGGCACCGGTAATGAAAACGGTCGGCAGTGTAGTCATGGGTTTGCTCTGGATCAGTTGATTTGGTGGAAAGGGGAAGTACCGCGCGCCTTACATCTTGACCACGACCTTGCCCTTGGATCGCCCCAGGGCCAGGTATTCAAGTGCATTTTTGGCTTGATTGAACGGAAATACCTTGTCGATTACCGGCTTGATCTGCTCTGTTTCCAGTAGCTTGCTGATGGCGGCGAGTTGATTGCCATCCGGATGGACGAACAGAAAGGAATAAGAGACGTCCCGCTGCTTGGCCAGGCGCATGATCTTGCGGCTCATCAAGCCGAACACGAAGCGCAGCACAAAATTCAAGCGTTTGCTGCGGGCAAATGCCGCGTCCAGCGGGCCAACGAGCGAGACGATACGACTTCCCGGTTTGAGAATGGAAAGCGACTTTTCAATGGAATCACCGCGCGTTGTGCCCAGCACGGCATCGTAGTCACGCAGCACGGTTTCAAATTCCTGCTTTTTGTAGTCGACAACCTCATCAGCCCCCAGGCTGCGCACCAGGTCAACATTGCCCGTACTGGTTGTGGTGCCAACCTTTGCGCCCAGGTGCTTGGCCAGCTGGATGGCAAACGTGCCTATCCCGCCGGACCCGGCCGGGATGAAGACCTTCTGGCCCGCCTGCAGATTGGCCCGCTCTTTCAGCGCTTGCCACGAGGTGAGCGCCACCATCGGAATGGAAGCGGCTTGCACAAAGTCCAGATTTTCAGGTTTCAGTGCAGCTGCACGCTCCGGCACGACGGCATATTCAGCAATCGCCCCGGTGCCCAGGTCGAAAATGCTGGCAAACACGGCATCGCCCGGTTTGAAGCGCGTCACATTGCTACCCACTTCGGTCACGACACCGGCCAGGTCACTCCCCATTACGCCGGGTAGCTTGAAATGCAGGACCGGCTTGAACATCCCGGTCGGAATCATATTGTCGATCGGGTTAAGCCCGGCGGCGTGAACCTGCACCAGCAGTTCATCCGGTTTGAGTGCTGGCCGGGGCACTTCGGTAATGCCGATTTCTGGCGACTTGCCATAACGCTTGAAGGTGAGTGCTTTCATGGTTTTCAACTTCCATCCTTGGTTCTTCATTTTTGTCTTGTCTGCTCAACCGGCTCAGTTCAATCCGCAAGAAAGTCCAACACGGCGGGCACAAACGTCCGGTAGTGCTGGAACACGCCGCCGTGACCTGAGTCGGGATAAATCGTCAGTTGTGCATTGGGCAAGCGGCGCGCCATGTCTGCGGAATGGCTGCTGTCCACCATCAGGTCTCGATCACCATTGGCGACAAAAACCGGCTGTGTGATCACGGAGAGATCGTCTGGCGCACTCAGCCCGGCAGTCTTGATGGCTTTCAATTGGGCAAGTCTGGCTTGCAGGGAAATGCCCTTGTCGCGGTTGGTCGTCCGCATTTTCAGGGCGGTGAAGTAATCCCGCGCAGCACGCTTTCCTTCAGTGGTACGGGGAAAGAACAGAAAATGTCTGGCATCGCTCCAGGTCAACGCCGCCTTGATGTAGGCCAGAACGGCCACTTTGGTCACTTTTTCAATACCGCCACCACCACGCGGCCCGGTACCAGCCAGCACGATCCGCCGCACCAGATCCGGTGCTTGCAATGCCACCATTTGGGCAACGCCACCGCCCAAGGAGAAGCCGAGTAAATCCACCTGTGTGAACCCCATGGCACGGATAAAGGCAATGGCATCACGCCCCATTGCTTCCACCGTCTCGGGTACACGCCCCGTAGAGGCACCCACCCCGCGGTTGTCAAATGCGATGACGCGACGCTTGGTGGCGATGCCATCGATAACACGTGGGTCCCAATCGTCCAGTACTGCCATCAGGTGATGCAGAAAAATAACCGGCACACCGGAATCGGGGCCCAGATCGCGATAGGCAAAAGACACCGCGCCAACGTTAATGGTACGGGTTGCGACGTCCTGCCATTTCGCTTTGCGTACCGGCTGCATAGCATGTTGCTGCGCAACGGTCTTGGAGGCCGATGAAGTGCCTGTATTGTTCGTGCTCATCAAAGAGTTCTCCTGACGGGTGGATTGCCAGTCCATGAAGTGTTAGTATCAAACTGATACGAACAATACTACCAATTTCCCGATAAGTCACTATCAAAATAGTATGGACACAGAAAATAGTTGTGCGAACCCTTGTCCGATCTCCCGCAGCCTGAGCGTTGCCGGCGATGCCTGGAGCATTTTGATCCTGCGTGATGCTCATGCAGGGCTGACCCGTTTCGACCAATTCCGTAAGAGCATGGGTATTGCGCCCACCATGCTGACCCGCCGTTTGGCGACACTGACTGAGGAAGGACTGCTGGAAAAACGGCGCTACTCGGAGCACCCGCCGCGTGAGGAATACCTGTTGACCGATGCAGGTCGGGATTTTTTACCGGTGTTGTTCATGATCGGGGCGTGGGGACGCAAATACCGGGGTGGTGGCAAGCTGACGCAGTTCTTTGATGCAGAAACGGGGACTGAAATTCAAGCAATTGCGGTGGATGAAGTGACCGGAGCCAAGATCGGAACGCGTCCAATGCGAGTCGTAGTACCGGATTAGCGCTGACAGCTCTGTGAATGTAAAGGCTGCCAGTGCAGGGATGATTCAGCTTTCAGCCCGGCTCATTGGCTTCCATCAGCCTGGATGGCAAGCAAGTTGCTGTTTTTGATAGAGGCATTGGCTTGCTGGCTGGATTGATCTGCAGGCACGGCAAGATCATGGCCAATACCAACTGACATGAATGCGAACACAAGATAAGCCAGTGGGGCTGCAATGATGAACATTTGTTTACTCCTGTATGCAGGATGGAGGGCAACTTATCCTCTATGTCACTCTGGCTGAAGCGAGGTTGTTGAGAGGATCAGCGTAAGTACTATTTCGGTAGTGACTTCGGCAGCACTCTTCTTTTAAGTAACTATCGAATTGATATAAACAAAGAGTTGCTCATCTTGCTGCGCGAAGAAGCTTATTGTGTGCTCTGGTATTTGATGTCAAAGCACTTCCATTGATGTAGAAGCTGGCCTACGTGTTTGACTCCCATCGCCCGCTCCACACCGGATTCCCGTAGATCCTTGATCTGCAAAAGAAAAAGCCAACCGTCACCGGTTGGCTTTTTTTGTCTGGTCGATATCGGATCAGCGCTGGGGCAAGCGTTAGGAAGCAGCCATCTAGGTATCTGACAAGCTAGGGACGGTTCAGTTACGCTGTTTTAATGTAATAAAATCATGGTCTTACGATTTATTGTCATGACAGACTTTATTCTGTCCGATCACTAAACCGAATAAAGTTCGTCGCAGTCTGATCAAGTAAAAGAGGCCGTTGGCCCCTTTTACTTTTCCGGTTAACGGGTGTGCTGAGTCACTGGGGGTGAGTTGATGTGGAGTAAGTGCTTTTCGGCCGAAGCGGCGCGGTGTTACATGCTATTCAGTAGTACGAAACGTTGGAGTCCACGCAGGCACACCCGGAGTTGACCTGCAGTAAAGCCCCGCATGTCTTGCTAGTGAATGCGCATGGGTGCTTGCTGTTGTCTGCGCAGATCATTCGTAATCAGTCGGTTCAGGCTTCCGTCCTTGGTCATGCGGGTCATGGTCTGGTCGAAGAGGGCGGCTAGCTTGGTGGCATCTGGGCCGGGAGTGAACACCAGGTAGCTGGCTACCTTTTCAATGCTAGGTCCGGTTTGTACTGCATTACTTCCACCGGGCATTGTTTGTAGCAGTTGCAGTGCTACTGTGCGGCTGCAAGGCACGATGTCCACCCGGCCGGCCAGTAACTTGCGCAAATTCGATTCATGGCTATCCGTGCTATCCACTGCAGCAAATAGCCCTGCTTTTAATGCCTGGTCCAGACGAGGGCTATAGAACACATTGCGGGTGATGCCAATGCGTGCGCCAGCAATGGATGCCAGTTGGCCGTTGAACTTCCATGGCGAGTTTTTGCGGACGAAAAATACATAGTCCTGGATAAGCAGGGGTTGATGGGGATAAACCATGGTCAATTCCCGCTCCGGGGTCTTTTTTAGCGGGAACAAACCATCCACCTGGCGGTGGCTGACCAGATTGAGCGCACGGTTCATCGGATAGAGTTTGATCTGTGCATGTTTGCCGATCCGGGCAAAGACTTCGCTCACTATGCTGGTGGCCAGGCCTTCGGGGCCCAGATCACCCTCTGTGACATAGGGTGGATAGTCGAAGGTCACCAGCCGTAGCGGGGTGGCATGACAAACCTGGAATATCAGCAGCATCAGCAGCCAGCATGGAAGTCGCATACATTGGGTTGGCAGAGTAATTATCGGCCATAATTTATGATTTGTTTATAATAGACCCTTTATGTATAGAATTATCCTGACTTAGTGTTTAAAGAGGCTGATAATTGTTCTTTGTTGGGAATAGTGCACAGGCCAGCTTGCCCACCTGGCTGTTTGCTGCGTCTGCCCATAGACCCAGAGCGCGGCGGCAGCTTGTACCCGTAGTGGCTGTGGCGTGGCGTGGGTGGCTCCCGCACTGCAGCGTTGTCGCCTGACGAAACATGTCATGTGACATCACGTGTGTCTGTGCCGGGGTAAACAAGGCTTGAAAACATTGACATGCAGGCAAGCCGGGTGTGGATCAGACCCTTCTGAAGCTGTTGATGACATTTGGCCAGCAGATCGCATTGGCATGCTGTTTGCATGGTTGTTGCCACTTCATTCCAGGGGGCACACCATGCTCATCCCAAGCCTGCCACGTGCTGGCAATGTTTCCGGGGTATACAAGTCCATTGCCGCCACGCAGAACCAAGCTGACAATACTGCCGCCCGGACGGCAAATCTTGCCGATGTCATCAGCATTTCATCTGCGGCACGTGAGCGTCTGGCCGCGGAGGCGAGCGCAGCTTCAGGTGCCGGCATCAAAATGGATACCGACAAGGGGGAGGTGGCACTGAATCTGGAATCGTATTTTTCGCCAAAACCGCAAGGGGGGAACGGCGAACTTCCCCCTTTGATGCTGCCATCACAGCGAAATATCGATGCCCTGACTCAGGACATCAACCAGAAATTCCCGGCGTTTCTCTCCGCCAACGGCATTCCGGCTGCACCAGCCAGCATCCAGTACGATAGTAACGGCCAGCCACAGTTTCCTGCCGATTACCCCTATGCGGCCCAGCTTAAGCAAGCCTTGACTGATAACCCGGGTATCGGGCGCGAGCTGAGCACGGTTTACGCCTTGGGCGAATTCAAGAACCTGCTGGATGACAGTCAGGCATTCCAGCAGGAATATGCCGCAGCGGGCAGCCAGGGTGAGCTGGACAAGGTGATCGCCAAATATTCCCGGCTGTTTTCGGCCAATCCGCTACCGGCAAAATCCATCCTGATGATTGATGCTGATGGCCATATACGCACCGGTGAAGCCGCAGGCCCTTCTGGCACTGCAGCACGGAGCAGGGCAGCTTGAATGTCCGTTTGCAGCGCTGTCAGCTTAAGGCTACGGTAGTGCCGGGCTATAGTGCGGCAGCAGGCTGAACCAGCAAGGGCTGCGGGGTGGCGTTGGTGGCATTCCACACTGCATTGAAGTGGTCGATCACCTGTTCACCGCTCAATGCAAAGGCACTCAGCGTGGTATGCGCATCCGCAATCATCGTTACCTGAAAGCCACGCGAAACAGCATTGCGCAAGGTGCTATCCACGCAGAAGTCGGTGGCACAGCCGCCCAGCCACAGTTTGCTGACGCCCAGGTTCTCCAGCAGGGCGGCCAGCGGGGTATCACAAAAGCTGTCGCCATGCCGTTTGTAGATGAAATGGTCGGCGGCCGTGGCGGGCAGGGCAGGGTGCAGCTGCCAGGCAGCGCTGTCACGTTCCAGCCCGGCTTCTTCATGCTGGACAAAAATCACCGGGAAACCACGCTCCCGCGCTTTGGCAATGGCCAGTTTCAGACTACCAAGCACCTGCTCCAGCCGAACGGCAGCTGGTTCTGCGGCCACCACACCGCATTGCATGTCGACGATCAGTAAAGCGGTATCTGGCATGGCGTTCCCCGTGATGATTCATAGACCGACAGCATAACTGATTTGTATGGATGGCTGGCATGCGCCGACGATTACGCTTGTCCGGGGTGATTGCACCGTCGTCTCAATGACAGCAGCTTGCAGCCTGTCCGTGTAAGGGTTGGCTGTCGGGCATGGTTTGATTTTTGGCCAGAACAAAAAAAGCCGTACTGCATTCAGGCAGTAGGGCTTTTTTCATGCAGGAAAGATATCCAGTTCAGTGCCTTGCCTCGGCATCAATCAGCGAACCTTTGCGGGTGTCACGCATGAACCAGCAAACCAGCAGGGTGCAGGCAATCACCGCAGTGGTGTACCAGTAAAAGCCGCTTTCCAGCTGGATGGACTTGAACCACAAGGCCAGGTATTCCGCCGTGCCGCCAAAAACCGACACGGCAAAGGCGTAAGGCACGCCCACGCCGGTGGCGCGGATGCTGGCCGGGAACAGCTCGGCCTTTACCAGGGCGTTGATCGAGGTATAGCCGGAGACGATGATCCAGGCGCAGGCAATCAGGCCAAACGCTTCCCACGGACCACTGGCGTGACGGATGGCGGTGAGCAGCGGCACGGTGAACAGGGTGCCCAGCAGGGCAAAGCCGATCAGCAAGGGTTTGCGGCCAATGCGGTCGGACAGCGCGCCGTAAATCGGTTGCAAGCACATGGCAAACAGCAGCGATGCGGCAGAAACTGCAGTGGTTTGCATGTCGGTCAGGCCTACCGAGAGGCGCAGGAATTTCTGCATATAGGTGGTGTACACATAGAAGGCCAGCGTGCCACCCATGGTGAGGCCTACTACCAGCAGCACTTCTCTGGGGTGCTGCGCCAGTTGCCTGAGGCCGCCCATGGCCTTGGCGGATTTGCGTGCCGCTTCAAACGACTGGGTTTCCGGCAGATTGTGGCGCATGCGCAGGGCCAGCACTGCCAGCGCCGCGCCGACAAAAAACGGAATGCGCCAGCCCCAGGCACGCAGTTCTTCGGCGCTGAGCAGGAATTTCTGCAAGACCAGCAGCAGGATCAGGGCCAGCAGTTGGCCGCCAATCAGGGTGACGTACTGGAAGCTGCTGTAGAAGCCGCGGTGCTTGGAGTCAGCCATTTCCGACAGATAGGTGGCGCTGGCACCGTATTCACCACCCAGGCTCAGGCCTTGCAGCAGGCGCGCCAGCAGCAGGATGCAGGGCGACAGGATACCGGCGGTGGCATAGGTGGGGGCACAGGCAATCAGCAGCGAGCCAAAGCACATCAGCAGCACCGACGCCATCAGCGCGGTCTTGCGTCCCAGCCGGTCGCCGATGTGGCCGAACAGCATGCCGCCGATGGGGCGGATGAAAAAGCCGAGGGCGAAAATGCCGGCGGTGGACATCAGCTGGGCGGTGGGGTCCTGGGCGGGGAAGAAGGCATTGGCAAAATACAGGGCAAAGGCGGAATAGCAATAGAAATCGAACCATTCCACCAGGTTGCCGGCCGAGCCGACAATGATGGCATGCAGGCGCTTGCCGGATATCCGTTCGTGAGTAGCCGCAGTGGCTGTGGCGCTGGACATGGTGACTGTCTCCTCTGGTGTGACGGGTTATGAATGGGTTTCCCGCTTGTCGCCGTCTACTATGCGCAGCAGGGCGGTAGTCGGCATCCGCAACTTTGCCCTGATCGTCTCCGTAAAACTACGGAGGAGTGTTTCCGTCCGGCAGCTAGGCTGCTATGGTCGGAGCTTCCCCGGCCAAGGAGATGCCATGCCCAGTCCCCGCTCCAGCACAACTCACGCCCGCTATTGGCGCTGGCTGGGGCTGACCATGGCTGCCATCGGCCTGATTGTGCTGAGCGCCAACTGGGCGGAACGCCACGAGCTGGCCACCCGCACCGCCGCCTTGCGCCAGGCCGCGGCTGCTCATGTACTGGGTTTGCGCGGGCTGGTGGAAAAACACGATTTCCTACCCTATGCCGCTGCACGCCATCCGGATGTACTGGCCCTGTTGCAAACACCGCAGGACACCGCGTTGCGTTTGCGGGTGAACCATTACTTTGCCGACTTGCAGTCCACCACTGGTGCCGCGGCCTTGTTTCTGGTGGACCGCAATGGCCTCACCTTGTCGTCCAGCAACTGGAACCAGCCCTCCAGCTTTGTCGGCGAGTCCTACCGCCAGCGCCCGTATTTTGAAACCGCCCTGCAGGGGCAGCGCGGCCTGTTTTACGGGCTGGGGCTGACCACCGGGCAGTCCGGCCTGTTCATTGCCGAGCCGGTGCGCGGCCCGGCAGGCATCATGGGGGTGGCGGTGGTCAAGATCAGCCTGGAGCCTTTGCAGGCGGCATGGCGACGTGGCATCGACCCGGTCCTGCTGCGCGACAGCCGTGGCGTGGTGTTTCTCAGCTCGCAGCCCGAATGGCTGTTCCAGGCCCGCCAGCAGCTGAGTGCTGCCGATGCCGCCTGGATCAGCAGCCATCGCCAGTACGGCAGCCGCAGCCAGTTTGCCGTGCTGCCCTGGCAGGTAAAGCCCCTGCCGGATTCGGCCGCCTACGGCCTGCAAACCACGGTGCAGGGGCTGCATCGTTCCTTGCTGGCACTGGATACGCCGTTGCCGGAACTGGGCTGGACGCTGACCGTTACCTCCGACATGAAGGAAGTCACCCAGGCACGGCAACTGGCGCTGGCCTTGAGCACCTTGCTGCTGGCGCTGCTATTGCTGGCCAGCCTGTACTGGCGCTTGCGGGAAAAACGCTTTGTCGAGCAGCGCAGCGCCCGGCTGGAACTGGAACGCCGGGTGGAAGAACGCACCCGAGACCTGGAAGAAGCCCATACCTTTCGCAAGGCCATGGAAGATTCGCTGCTGGTGGGCATGCGTGCGCGCGACCCGCAAGGCCGCATCATTTACGTCAATCCGGCGTTCTGCGCCATGGTGGGCTATAGCGCGCAAGAATTGCTGGGCTGCCTGCCGCCCTATCCGTACTGGCATCCGGATGATCTGGAAAAACAGGCAAGGGTGAGCCAGGACGTGCTGCAGGGCCGGGTGGTGCCGCATGGCTATGAGTCGCGCATCCGGCACAAGGATGGACATGACGTGATCACCATGATTTACACCGCCGCGCTGGTGGATGCCCGTGGCGTGCACCGGGGCTGGATGAGTTCGGTGGTGGATATCACCGCGCAGAAACAGGCGGAGGCGCGCCAGCGCGATCAGGAATTGCAACTGGAGCGCAGCGCGCGGCTGGCCAGTGTGGGCGAAATGGCTTCCACGCTGGCGCACGAGCTGAATCAGCCGCTGATGGCACTGTCCAATTTCGCCCTGGCCGCCCGGGCGCTGGCCGATAGGGGGGAGGGCAGCCTGCTGGCCGAAACGCTGAACGACATCATTGCCCAGTCGCAACGGGCCAGTGAAATCGTCAAGCGAGTGCGGGTGTTCATCAACCCGCAACGCGCCCAGTATGAAAACCTCGCCCCGGCGGATGTCATCCACCATGCGGTCAACCTGCTCAAGCCCGAATTGCAGCGCCATCATGTGCAACTACAGCTGCAACTGGAAGACGGCCTGCCGCCGGTGCGCGGGGACAGCGTGCTGCTGGAGCAGGTGCTGATGAATCTGATCCACAATGCACTGCACGCCATGCAGGCGCAGCCGCCGGGCAGCCGTCGCATCAAGCTGCTTTGCTGGCAGCAGGAGCAAGGAGTCAGCGTCACCGTGGCCGATAGCGGACCGGGTATTCCGGCAGATCAGATCGAGCAGATTTTTGCCCCGTTTTTTACTTCCAAACCCGACGGCCTGGGCCTGGGCCTGAATATTTGCCGTACCATCATCGAAGCCCACGGTGGCCGCATCAGCGTGGAAAACAGCCCCACCGGCGGGGCCGCCTTTACCTTTACCCTACCGCTTGCATCATGAAAGAAATGCCGCTCACCCTGTTTGTTGTCGATGATGACGAAGCCCTGCGTCGTTCCCTGTTGCTGCTGTTGCTGTCACAGGGGCTGGCGGTACAGGCTTTTGATTCCGGCGAAGCCTTTCTCAGTGCCGTCAACCTGCGTCAGCCAGGCTGCGTGATTCTGGATTTGCGGCTGGGCGGTATCAGCGGCCTGTCGGTGTTTGATAGTCTGCTGGCTGCGCACAGCCCGCTGGTGACACTTTTTCTGTCGGCCCACGGCGATATACCCACCGCACTGGAAGCCGTCCGGCGTGGTGCGTTTGACTGGGTGGAAAAGCCGGATACCCAGCAATTGCTGGACAAGCTGCCCGCCGCCATCGCCCTGGCCCGCGCCCGCGCCCAAGCGCTGCGACAATGGGCCGAGTTGACCCCGCGTGAGCGCGAGGTGGCGCGTCTGGTGGGGCTGGGACAGCCCAACAAGGAAATTGCCCGGGTGCTGGTGCCGCCCTGCGGACATCGCTCGGTGGAAACCCATCGCGCCAATATCTTCAGCAAGCTGCAATGCGCCAACGATAACGAATTGGGCCGCTGGCTGGCGGCCCATCCCTGGCTGGACTGAACTACCCGACTTGGGGCAGGGCAGGTCACGACGGTGACCTGCTCAAAGCGGAAGGAATTACAGATGCTCGGCCAGGAATTGCAGGCTGCGGCCAGTGGCCAGCGCGGCGGCAGATTGGTTGAACACGGCACTGCGGCCCCAGCAGTTGAAGCCATGGCCCACACCCGGGTAGTCAAAGAACACCGCATTGTCCTTGCCGGCAAACGCAGTCTTCACGGCGCTGACGGCGGTTTGTGCAATGTGTTCGTCGTTGCCGGCGTAATGGAACAGGATGGGCTGGGTGATTTGGCCGGCCAGTTCCAGATGCTGGTCAATGCCACCACCGTAGAAGCACACTGCGGCATCCGCCTGGCTGAGTGCGGCGGCGCGGAAGGCCAGTTGGCCACCCAGGCAGAAGCCCAGCGTCGCCACTTTGCCAGTCACTTCCGGACGCTGGCGCAGCAGGCCAACCGCAGCGGCCACATCGGCTGCAGCCTGGGCGGTGTCCACTTGCTGGTAGTAGCCAAACGCCTGCTGGGTACCGGCGGCATCGTAGTCCAGATCCACGCGCGGTTTCAGCCGCCAGAACACATCGGGGGCCAGCACCACGTAACCTGCCAGCGCGTACAGGTCGGCCACGGCGCGGATATGCTCGTTGACGCCCCAGATTTCCTGCACCAGCACGATACCCGGCCCGGTGCCGGTGGGGGGGAGTGACAGATAACCGCCAAATTGCTTGCCGTCCTTGGTGGGAATGTCGATCCAGCTTGCGTTCACGGGAAACTCCTTTGTGCGAGAGTGCATCGGAATGGCCATCGGGCTGGCAGCCCGCAGGCATGAAAGGGGCAGGGCATGGTGACGCAGTTGGCGTGACATGTTCGGCCAGGCCTGCCCTGCATGATCTTGGCTATGTCGTAGCAGGCATGGCTTTTTCAATAGTGATGCGCAGAAAATGCGCAGTACCGTTTGGTTGGCTTCGATCAAATTGGCAGAAAATTATGTCAATAAGGCCAGCTTTGCTACCATGGTAGCTGTCGCTTACAAACAAGCATTTCTCCCATGAAGCAGCGCGCGCAACGCATGTTCATTGTGTTCTTCCTGCTGCTGTTTCTGGGCACGGCGGCCCTGATTGCTTTCCTGTTGGGGGTGGCCTACCAGGAAAAGCAGCGTCAGGCCGAGGTGAATGCGCGCAATGTGGTGGAAGCGCTGGAAGCCCGGCTGGAGGCCACCTTGCGTCGCAGCCAGGCCACGCTGGAAGAACTGGCGCGTACCACCAACCCGGCCGTCATGTCATTGGCAGTGCGCAATGAACACGCCACTGCCATGCAAAGAGAGCTGGCCTTGCGTGCCAGCCACTTTCCCGAAATTGTCGGGCTGCGCCTGATCGACGCCCAGGGCAATGTGTTGTATGCCTCCGACTATGCCTTGCCCAATGCCTCGGTGCGGGACCGCAGTTACTACCTTGCCTTGCGCCAGAATCCCCAGATACCGCTGTTTTTTTCCGAAGTGACAATCGGACGCCTCAATCGTACCCGCCAGTTGTACATGGCTGTGCCCATGCGCAGTCCACAGGGTGAATTTGCCGGCATTGCCATGGCACCGCTGGACATTGCCTATTTCCAGAAGCTGTTTGCCGCCATCAACCTTGGCCCGCACGGGGTGCTTACCTTCCGTCGCAGCGATGACGGCCGACTGGTGCTGCGCATGCCTGCGGTGAAGGACAGCGTCAACCAGAGCCTGCAAACCAACCAGATGTTCCAGCACGTTGCCAGTGGTGAGCAAAGCGGCTTGCTGCGCTATTCCTCCAGCATCGACGAGGTGGACCGGGTCTATGCTTTCAAGCGGGTAGGGGAGTTTCCTTTCTATCTGGGTGCAGGCATTGCCAGCATGGATTTTCTGGCGCAATGGCATGCCACCTTGCTGGGTACGGTGGTGGTCAGTTTGCTGGTGTTGCTGGTACTGGGCGTGCTGCTGTACCGCCTGCAGCAGTCCGAAGTGCGGCAGCAGGATACCTCGGCCAATCTGCAGGCCAGCGAGGATCGCTTCCAGTTATTGCTCAATGCTGTGGGCGATGGCATTTGCGGGCTGGATCAGGACGGACGCTGCATGTTTGCCAACCCGGCGGCTTGCCGGTTGCTGGGTCATGCAACTGAAGCTGCCTTGCTGGGGCAGCAGTTGTTGCCGCTGGTGCATACCCATGGCCCGGACCGCCAGCCTTTGCCTGATGGGGCGAGTACCATTCACCAGGCCTTGCGTCAGGGGCGCAGCGCCCATGCCGACGATGCACTCTTCACCCGGGCCGACCAGAGCCTGCTGCCGGTGCGCTACGATGCCTATCCGCTGGTCAAGGACGGGCGTGATATCGGGACGGTCTTGCTGTTTCAGGATATTGGCGCCCATAAGCGGCAACAGGAGCAGATTGCCTTTCTGGCCCATCACGATGCGCTGACCGGCCTGCCCAACCGCATTCTGGCGGAGGACCGCTTCCGGCAACTGCTCAGTCTGACCGAACGCCACGGCACCATGCTGGCCATGTTGTTCATGGACCTGGACGGCTTCAAGACCATCAACGATTCACTGGGGCATGATGTCGGGGATGAAATGCTGCAAGCGGTGGCGCAGCGTTTGCGTACCTTGCTGCGCGAACACGATACCGCCTGCCGGCTGGGTGGCGACGAATTCCTGCTCCTGCTGCCTGACATCGACAGCATCGACAAGCTGTTACCGATGATCAGCCGCTTGCTGCGGGCGCTGGAGCAGCCATACCTGCTGACCGGGCATCAGCTGTCCAGCTCGGCATCGATTGGCGTGTCGCTCTATCCGGTGGATGGGCAGGACTTCACCACCCTGATGAAGAAGGCCGACACCGCCATGTATCACGCCAAGGATGCGGGGCGGAATACCTGTCGCTTGTTTGATGCCGACATGCAGGTGGAGGCGGAAGAGGCCTTGCGTCTGCGCGGCCGATTCATGCGGGCGCTGGAAACCGGCCAGTTCGTGCTGCATTACCAGCCACAGGTCAGCCTGGTGGACGGGCGCATCATTGGTGTGGAGGCGCTGGTGCGCTGGCAGGATGGCGAGCAGCTGATTCCGCCGGGGCGCTTCATTCCCATGGCGGAAAGCAGCGGGCTGATCGTGCCTTTGGGCGAGTGGGTGCTGCAGGAAGCCTGTCGGCAAGCGGTGCAATGGCAGCACTGCTATCCCAGCCCGGTGGGCGTGGCGGTGAATCTGTCCGCAGTGCAGTTCAAGCGTGGCAATCTGGAGCAGGCGGTGGCCGCTGCCTTGCGCGACAGCGGCCTGCCTGCGCATTTGCTGGAGCTGGAGCTGACCGAAACCTCGCTGCTGCAGCAGACCGAGTCGGTGGTAACCACCTTGCATCGCCTGGGGCAACTGGGCGTGCGGCTGGCCATCGACGATTTCGGCACCGGGTATTCCAGCCTGGCCTATCTGAAGCGCCTGGCGGTCAATACCCTGAAGATTGACCAATCCTTTGTCCGTAATCTGCCGGACGACCCGGACGATGCCAACATTGTGTGCGCCATCATCGACATGGCGCACAAGCTGCAGTTGCATACCCTGGCCGAAGGCGTGGAAACCGCCCAGATCGCCGACATGCTGCAAGCCATGGGCTGCGAGCAGGCACAGGGCTACCATTTTGCCCGCCCGCAAACCGCCGCCCAGTTACAGGACTTCCTGCGTCAGCAGGTGGCCAGTCAGCCGGGCGGCAAGTAGGACGGATGGCCGGGCGGAATCAGTTCGGCTACCAGAAAGTCGATAAAGGCCCGGATGGCCGGTGACAGGCCGCGCCGGGTAGTGAATGCGGCATGCAGAATGCCCCAGGGGCTGTCGAATTCCGGCAGCAGGCGCAGCAGGCGGCCCTGCTGGATGGCCTCGTCGCATACCATCACCGGCAAGGCGGCCACGCCCAGCCCGGCTATCGCCGCTTCCAGCAAAACCAGCAAATCATCGGTCATCAGCCTGGGCTGATCAATTTGCAGGCTGTAGCTGTGACCGGCCTGATCCAGCAACTGCCACTGCCCGCGGCCATCGGCACGGCTCATGGTGAGGGCGGGCAGGCCGGCCAGATCTGCCGGGGTGCGTGGCATGGGGTGGGCGCGCATGAAGTCGGGGCTGGCCACCAGAATCACCTGGCTGACCGCCAGTTGCCGCACCACCAGGTTGGCGCTGTTATCGATGCTGTTACGCACGCGTAGTGCCACGTCGATATTGTCTTCTATCAGGTCCACCCGCCGGTTGGTGGCTTCCAGTGCAATGCGCACCTGTGGATAACGCTGCATGAAACGCGGCAGTGACGGTGCCAGCAAGGTCTTGGCCAGCAGTTCAGGGCAGCTCACCCGCACCAGGCCGCGCGGTTCGGCGCTGATGCGGGCAATGGCTTCATCGGCGGCCTCGGCCTCGGCCAGCATGGCCTGGCAGTGCTGGTAATAGCTGCTGCCCACCTCGGTAAGCGCCAGGCGCCGTGTGGTGCGTTGCAAAAGCCGTACGCCCAGCCGCTCTTCCAGTTCGGCCACCCGGCGTGACAGCCGCGACTTGGGAATCCCCAGCATGCGGCTGGCAGCCATGAATCCACCGTGCTCCACCACCTTGGCAAAGTACAGCAGGTCGTTCAGGTCTTGCATTTTATTGTCCTATGGGTGGAACAATGTTTCCGATTTGAGCAGTCTAGTCATGATTGGTAGCAAAAACTACTATTCCGTCACCAACTCTGCTTACAAGGAAACCCGCCATGAAACTGTTGCATCTCGATTCCAGCATCCTCGGTCAGAACTCCGTTTCCCGTCAGCTGACTGCTGCCGTGGTGGAAGCCGTCCGTGCCAAGCACGCCGATGTTCAAACCAGCTACCGCGACCTGGCTGCCCAGCCCATTGCTCACCTGTCCGGTGAAATCATTGGTGCAAACTTCACCGCCGAAGCCGACTGGACGGAAACCCAGCGTAGCGAAAGCGCGCTGAGCAATGCGCTGATTGAAGAATTCCTGGCTACCGACGTACTGGTGATTGGCGCGCCGATGTACAACTTCTCCATCCCGTCCCAGCTGAAGAGCTGGATCGACCGTGTAGCCGCAGCCGGCCGTACCTTCAAGTACGGTGCCAATGGCCCTGAAGGCCTGGCAGGTGGCAAGAAAGTGGTGATCGTATCCAGCCGTGGTGGTGTGTACTCCACCGAGCAAGGCCAGCTGATGGACTTCCAGGAAGACTACCTGCGTACCGTACTGGGTTTCCTGGGTATTACCGACATTGCCTTCATCCGCGCCGAAGCCGTGAATATGGGTGAAGACAAGCGTGCTACCGCCATCCATGCCGCCAAGGAAGCGATTGCCAAATTGGCCATCTGATTTTCCCTGTACGGATATGAAAAAACGGGCCTTGATGGCCCGTTTTCTGATTATTGGCCATACCTGTCTCGCGTTCTGCAAAGAAAGCGAGGCTCCCTTTCCGGGAAAGGGCGGGGGGATAGGGAGTCGATGGGAGGCTGCGGAATCAGCCACTTCATCGAAAGGCCCGGCTTTGCCAGGTCCGGTGCAATCGCACCAAATCACTTTGTCAGCAGCCGATGAAACGGGCCTTGCTGGCCCGTTTTGCATGTGGAACCCAACCAGACGGCACAGCCTGTTGCGCCCGCGTACCCATTAACCGCAATTACTTGTCAACATATCGAAAGTACGGTGTGATGCAGGCAGAGGCAAAGCGGGCGGGTGGGCAAGATGCGCAGGATGTGGTTGGGCGAGACGGTACTGGATCATCAGTCAGCATTTCGTAGCGGCTTGTTGCTGCTGATTGTGCTGTTACTGCTCTCCAATGGCTGGTTTGCCTACAGCCGCGCGCTCAGTCTTGCCAACCAGTATGCCCATCGGGCGGTCAGCAGCCTGGAGCAACATTTTGACGGCATTGATGGGTTCATCGACATCATCCACGCCGATGCCGTCAGCGAATTGAAGCAAAGCGATGGCGGGCAGGATCAGCAGGCCGTGCTGTTCTGGCTGCGCAATGCACCGGGGCAGGGCTTTTATGCGCTGGATGCCCGGCCCACCCTGGCGTCCGGCCTGCAGCCGGGAAATCTCACCGGCCTGGGACAGGCAGCTGCGCTGGATGCGGCTGCCCGGCATGAAATGGCCGTGGTGCTGGGCCTGACACCGATGATGCAGATGGCTTATCAGCATCTGGGCGAACACGGTGTGGACTGGGTTTACTATGTCTCCGCCCGCCAGTTCATTTATCTCTATCCCTTCACCCCGGCAACGTCCTATCACTACAGCGCCAACACCCCGCAGGGCCAGTTCTGGCGGCTGGCAGAACCGGCAGTCAACCCGCGCGGCCAGCGGGTGATCACCCCGGTGTATATCGACCAGGCCGGCAAGGGCCCGATGCTGACCATCAGCCAGCCGCTATGGGTGGCGGGGCAGTTCCGGGGTGTGCTGTGCATGGATGTGGGGCTCAATACCCTCAACCAGTTGCTGCGCAAGCTGGATGCCCCGGCAGGCAGCCTGTACCTGCTAAATCGGCAGAACCAGGTGGTGGCCACCAGCGATGATCACCCTCTGCCACAGGAAAACCTGCAGTTGCTGCCGGTGATGCCAACGTACGCCGCCAGCCCGACCGCCCATGTGCGGGTGTATGCGCTGGGCGACTCCGGCATGCGGGTGCTGCAGTACCTGCCCAATTACTGGCTGGCACTGGAAGTGGCCCGTGGCTGCGCACCGGGTGTGGTGGCGGCCGTGCTGTTGTGGCTGGCCTTGCTGTTGCTGACACGTACCTGGCAGTTCAATCGTGAATTACGCCGCCTGTCCGAACATGATGCCCTGACCGGGGCGCTCAACCATCGTGCATTCCAGTCCTTGCTGGCACAGCTGTATCAGGACTACCAGACGCAAGGCACGGTGTTTGCGCTGGTGATGGTGGATCTGGACCACTTCAAGAAGGTTAACGACAGTCACGGCCACGCCGTGGGCGATACGGTACTGAAGGTGCTGGTAAGGCTGGCGCTGCGGCTGCTGCGTAATGAAGACCGCGTGGCCCGGCTGGGTGGCGAGGAGTTTGTGCTGGTGTTGCCGGCTACAGACCTGCCGGACGCGATGAAGGCGGCGGTGCGCTTGCGCTTGCAGCTGGAACGCTTGCACTGGGGCAAGCTGGGCCTGCCGGAGCCGGTCACCGCCAGCATGGGCTGTGCCGTGGTGTTGCCGGATGACCGCCATGCCAATGATGTACTCAAGCGCGCCGACGACGCCATGTACCGGGCCAAACAGGAAGGGCGCAACCGGGTCTGCCTGCACTGGCAAGGCCCGGCGGCGTCAGGCAACTGAACTACACCCAGTCGCGGGCGGGCAGGAAGCGCTCGTACAGTGCGGCTTCTGCACTGCCGGGTTCCGGCTGGTAACCGTATTCCCAGCGCACCAGTGGCGGCATGGACATCAGGATGGATTCGGTGCGGCCTCCGGTTTGCAGGCCAAACAGCGTGCCACGGTCCCATACCAGGTTGAATTCCACATAGCGGCCACGGCGATACAGCTGGAACTGGCGCTGTGCATCGGTCCATGGGGAGGCCTTGCGCTTGTCCACGATGGGGACATAAGCCTCGACAAAGCCCTGACCTACCGCCTGCATGAAGGCAAAGCTGCGTTCGAAGCCCCAGGCGTTCAGGTCGTCAAAAAACAGCCCGCCCACGCCACGGGCTTCGTTGCGGTGCTTGAGGAAAAAGTATTCGTCGCACCATTTCTTGTAATCGGCATACACATTGGCACCAAAGGGCTGGCACAGATCGCGCGCCACGGTGTGCCAGTGGATCACGTCTTCTTCCACCGGATAGAAGGGTGTGAGGTCAAAGCCACCACCAAACCACCATACCGGCTCGGCGCCGTCCTTTTCGGCAATGAAAAAGCGCACATTGGCATGGCTGGTGGGCACGTGCGGGTTTTCCGGGTGGATGACCAGCGACACGCCCATGGCTTCAAAGCGGCGGCCAGCCAGTTCCGGGCGATGGGCGGTTGCCGACGCCGGTAGTGCATCGCCGCTGACATGCGAAAAATTCACCCCGGCCTGCTCGAATACCGCGCCTTTGCTCAGCACCCGGCTGCGCCCGCCACCACCCGCCGGACGCTGCCAGGCGTCCTCGACAAAACGGCCCTGACCATCGGCCTGTTCCAGCGCGGCACAGATATGGTCTTGCAGTTGCAGCAAAAAGGCTTTCACCTCGTTGGCGTGGGGATGACTCATTGCAATATCCTGGATGGTGGTGTGGCTGGCATTGTAGCAGGGGGATTCCTGCGGCTGCAGCGGCCTGGGGCCGGGAGACGGACAAAAAAAGAACCCGCCGGTAAGGGCGGGTCGCACATCGTCACACAAAGGACAGAGGAGTACAGGCCTGTTGCCAGGCCTTACAGATACAAAGCAAAAGCGCGTCACGGGCTCGGGGGTGTCCGTGGCAAGGCTGAAGCATGGACGACAGTGTGACAGAAGCCCGCATGGGCACTGTGCGGCTAGCGTCTTGGCTGTGTGCCCGGGTTGTGCCTGCTTGGTGACGGTGAATGACAATGCGGCCGAGTGTGTTGCAAAACATGAAGCAAGGGAACTTTGCCGCCCGGAAATGCAAAACGGGCCGCCACGCATTGACGTGGCGGCCCGCACTAAAGATGTGGCAATCAGGCCGTGACAGGGCTGCCTTGCCAGTTTTCTTGCGGGCTGCTGCTGACCGCAGGACGGCTGGCAGGCCTGGACTGGAAGAAGTCCACGCTGCGCGCCAGCACGGCCATACGTTCGTTATCCACCAGAATCATGTGATAGCTGTCGGACAGCGGCATGAAGTCGACCGGCCCACCCAGATGTTTTTGCAGATGGTGTGCCGAGCGCGGGCTGGTGATGTCGTCTTCGTCGGCATGCACAATCAGTGTCGGGCAGGTGATCTGTCCCAGGCGCGGCAGCAGTTGCCGGCGCAGCTTGTCCACTTCGCGGATGCAGGCCAATGGCACATAGGGGTAGTGAAAACGCTCGCCACGCTCAAAACGCTGCTGGATCAGCTTGCGGATGCGCGGGTTCTTGATGCCGAACGGTTCGGCTTCCGGAATGCGCATGCGGCGTGCCATGCCGGGCAGGATGTAACCCAGGGGACGCAGCCAGGTCAGTCGTGGCAGGCTCCAGCCATCCAGAAACAGCGGTGGCGCATACAGTGCCAGTTTGTCCTGATGGTTTTCCAGCCGCGCCACTTCCAGTGCCACCAGTGCACCCAGGCATACGCCAGCCAGATGCACCACGCCATGGCGTTGCTTCAGCGCGCGGTATTCGGCGCGCATGCTTTCTATCCAGTCGGTCCAGCGGATATCCAGCAGCTCTTCCGGTTCAGTGCCGTGGCCGGGCAACAGCGGGGCATGGGTGACGATGCCGACGTCTTCCAGGGTACGGCCCAGCGAGCCCAGATCATAAACAGTGCCACCAAGGCCGTGGATCAGCAGGGCCGCAGGTCGGGTAGAGCGCATGGCAATTCCACATACACAAAAATTAACAGTCTGGAGTATGCAGGAGGGCAGAGCGCGGGTCTGTCGCCTTCGTGTCACGGCTTTGTGACAAGCTGTGACCTGTGTGGCCTAGCTCAGGGCAATGCGCAGGGTGAGACGGGCACCGCCCAGGGGGCTGGTGCCGGCAAAGGCGCTACCGCCATGGTGTTCGGCAATCAGACGGACATAGGACAGGCCCAGGCCATAACCGCCGGTGGCGCGGTCGCGGCTGCGGTCCAGGCGGCGGAAGGGTTCGAAAATGCGTTCCCGGTCGGCTTCTGGAATGCCATGACCGTCATCATCCACCTGGATTTCCAGCATGGTGCCCTGACGTTCCACGATCAGGTGCACCTGGTGCTGGGCATATTTGAAGGCGTTCAGCAGCAGGTTGCGGCTGGCGACGTAAATCAGCTTGCGGTCAAAGGCCGCCTCGCCGCGTGCGCAGTCCATGGTGAGGCGGATGCCCGCCGGCTTGAGCGGCTGGACCAGGTCAATCAGGTCGTCAAACCATTCGTACAGATCCACCTGCTCGCGTTGCAGTATGGCTTCGCCCCGGTTGAGCTTGGCGTATTCCATGCTGGCGGTAATCAGCTCTTCCAGTTCCTGCATGTCGCGTTCCATGCCGTCGCTGTAGCGGCGACGCTCGTCTTCGTCGTCCTCTTCTTCCAGCATGGTCAGGCCAAAGCGCAAGCGGGCAATGGGGGTGCGGATTTCATGCGCCACGGCGTGGCTCATGGCCTGATGCATTTCCAGTAGCCGTTCCAGCCGGGCGGCCATGCTGTTGAGGGCGGTGGACAGCGGGGCAAACAGGCGACTATGGGCTTGCGGGGTGCGCACGTGAAAGTCGCCATTGGCAAACAGCTCGGCGGCATCGCGTACCGATACCAGGTCGCGCCACATCGGCCGCAGATAGAAGTACATCAACAGGCCCAGCGTGCTGCCGGTGAACACGATCCACAGCAGCAATACCTCGATGTCCTCGGTAATCCAGCCACTGTCGTTGCTGTTGGGGGTGGCATCCAGCGGGCCTAGCAGCAACATGCGCTTGTCGTCCGGCAGCGGGATGTAGAGCAGGTTGTTGTCGAAATCCAGATAGGTTTTGCCGGTGGCAAAGTTCTGTTTGCTTTCCGGGTCCAGGTCGGCAGGCAGGCTGCTGATCAGCTTGACCGGATAACTGAAGTGGCGGGTGAGTTGCGGCAGCGCATGTTCGCGCGCCGCCACCGGCACGCGTTGCAGTTCCTGCACCAGCAGCGATGCCGGGCCGTCCAGCATGCGCCGGGCGTTTTCACTGTCGCTATTCTGGTACAGCTTGCCCAGCATGAAGGCAAAACCGATGATGATGGCCAGCTCTGCCGCCATGGCAATGATGAAATAGCGGGCAAACAGGGTGGCCAGCGACGGTTTGGCGCTGCGGTTCTTGCGGTCGGGCCGCAGGCGGGGGAGGTGGATCATTCCCAGTCGCTGCGCGAGAACAGATAGCCCTTGCCGCGTACGGTCTTGATGCGGGTGGGCGAATCCGGGCTGTCGCCCAGTTTTTTGCGTAGCCGGGATATGCGGGCGTCAATGGAGCGGTCCAGCCCGTCAAAACCGATGCCGCGCAATTCATTCATGATGTCGTCGCGCGACAATACCTGTCCGGCATGGCTGGCCAGCAGCCACAGCAGGTCGAATTCCGCCGTGGTCAGCTCCATTTCCTCGCCGCTCAGATAGGCGGCACGGGTGCCCTGGCTGATGTTGAACTGGCCGAAAACCAGTTCGTCGTTGTCGCCGGTTTCCACGTTGTCTTCTTCTGCCACACCACGGCGCAGCAGCGCGCGTACCCGTGCCAGCAGGCGGCGCGGCTCTACCGGCTTGGCCAGGTAGTCGTCGGCGCCCAGTTCCAGCCCCAGGATTTCGTCCACGTCTTCATCGCGCGCGGTCATGATGAGAATCCGGCCGTGATAGCGCAGCCGCACTTCGCGGCAGACATCAAAGCCTTCCTTGCCGGGCAGCATGACGTCCAGAATGACCAGGTCGGGGCGGGTGTCCAGGATGACATCGGCGGCGGTATCGCCACGACCGTGCTGGCTCACCTGATAACCATGCTTGGTCAGGTAGGCGGCGATCAGTTGTGACAGGTGGATGTCATCTTCAATGATGAGAATGTGCGGTGCCATGCGCGATCTGCAATAAACAATCCACAAATAGTATCACTATGTATCCCCGCACTGGCAGATGGCTTGTAATTCCGATTCCATGCGAACAGAATGAAACACGCGTTTTCTGCGCATTCAGGCAGGCCTGCGGGCATGCCCAAGATTAATTCAAGGACAGAGAAAATCACATGCAACGCTTAAAGGAATGGGCAATCTGGATTGCCGTCGCCCTGGCGGGCGCCATCGCCTTTGCCGTGGTGGCATTGAACCGGGGAGAGCCGGTCAATGCCATCTGGCTGGTGGTGGCTGCCGTGTCGGTGTACTCCATCGCTTATCGTTTCTACAGCCGTTTCATTGCCGACAAGGTGCTGGAGCTGGACCCGCGCCGTCTGACCCCGGCCGAGAAGCATAATGACGGCCTGGACTACGTGCCGACCAACAAATGGGTGGTGTTCGGCCACCACTTTGCTGCCATTGCCGGTGCCGGTCCGCTGGTGGGCCCGGTGCTGGCCGCGCAGATGGGTTATCTGCCGGGGACTTTGTGGATTCTGGTTGGCGTGATGCTGGCCGGTGCGGTACAGGACTTCCTGGTGCTGTTCCTGTCCATGCGCCGTGACGGCAAGTCGCTGGGTGAAATCATCCGCCTGGAGCTGGGCCCCATTCCCGGCGTGATTGCCTCCATCGGCATCCTGATGATCATGATCATCCTGCTGGCGGTACTGGCGCTGGTGGTGGTCAAGGCCCTGGCCGGCAGCCCGTGGGGCACCTTCACCATTGCCTGCACCATTCCGATTGCCCTGTTCATGGGGGTGTATACCCGCTTCATCCGTCCGGGCAAGATCGGTGAGATTTCAGTCATCGGCTTCATCCTGCTGATGCTGGCCATTGTCTACGGTGGCGATGTGGCACACAGCCCGACGCTGGCACCGCTGTTCACCTTCCAGGGCACCACGCTGGCGTGGATCCTGATCGGCTACGGCTTCATTGCCTCGGTACTTCCGGTATGGCTGCTGCTGGCACCGCGTGACTACCTGTCCACCTTCCTCAAGATCGGCACCATTGTTGGCCTGGCCATCGGCATCCTGGTGGTGGCACCCAACCTGCACATGCCGGCGCTCACCAAGTTCATTGACGGCACTGGCCCGGTATTCGCCGGCAACCTGTTCCCCTTCCTGTTCATCACCATCGCTTGCGGTGCGGTTTCCGGCTTCCATGCGCTGGTGGCTTCCGGCACTACGCCCAAGCTGATCGAGAACGAAACCCACGCCCGCGCCATCGGCTACGGTGCCATGCTGATGGAAAGCTTTGTCGCCATCATGGCGCTGATTGCCGCCTGCGTGCTGGACCCGGGCGTGTACTTCGCCATGAACAGCCCGGCCGCCGTTATCGGCAAGACGGCGGTGGATGCGGCGCAGGTGATTTCCGGCTGGGGCTTTGTCATCACCCCGGATGTGCTGACGCAAATGGCCAAGGACGTGGGCGAAGCCACCATCCTGTCCCGTGCCGGTGGCGCTCCCACCCTGGCGGTGGGCATGGCGCACATCCTGTCCGGCGTGATCGGCGGCAAGACCATGATGGCCTTCTGGTATCACTTTGCCATCCTGTTTGAAGCGCTGTTCATCCTCACCACCATCGACGCCGGTACCCGCGTGCTGCGCTTCATGATCCAGGATTTGCTGGGCATCTTCATCAAGCCGATGGCCAATACCGAATCCTGGGGTGCCAACCTGGTGGCCACCGGCCTGGCCGTGGCCGGCTGGGGCTACTTCCTGTATCAGGGCGTGGTGGATCCGCTGGGCGGCATCAACACCTTGTGGCCGCTGTTCGGCATTGCCAACCAGATGCTGGCCGGCATTGCGCTGATCCTGGCCACCGTGGTGCTGATCAAGATGCAGAAGCTGCGCTATGTGTGGGTGACTGCCGTGCCTACCCTGTGGCTGCTGATTGTCACCCTGGTTGCCGGCTGGCAGAAGCTGTTCCACAGCAGCCCCAAGATCAGCTTCCTCGCCCATGCCGACAAGTTCTCCGCGGCTGCGGCCAAGGGGGAGTCGCTGGCTCCGGCGAAAAACCTGGCACAGATGCACCAGATCATCTTCAATGATTATGTGGATGCCACGCTGACCGCCATGTTCATTGCCGTGGTGGTGGCCATGCTGGTGTTCTCCGTCAATGTCATCCGCAAGGCGCTGGCCGTGAAGTGGGTCACCACCAAGGAAGTGCCGGCGGCTTACCGTCAGGGAGAAGCCAATGTCTGAGTGGTTGCGTCAGCTGACCGAAGCGGCGCGGCTGATGGTGGGGGTGAAGGACTACGATAAATACGTTGCCAGTCGCCGCCGATTCAGCCCCAACGCGCCGGTGATGAGCCGCGAGGACTTTTTCGCCCACTGCCAGTCCGAGCGTTACGGCGGCAAGTCGATGAAAAAGTGCCCGTGCTGATTACCCGTCAGCCATAGAAAAACCGCCCGGTTCCGGGCGGTTTTTTATTGCATGCCGTGTTTCACAGCTGGTGTAGCAGATAGCTGATGCCACTGTTGATCAGCGTGCCACCAAACAGTAGCCAGCCAAACAGCGCGCTGGCCAGCAGCATGGGTTTGGTTCCGGCGCGGCGGATGGCGGAAAAGTGGGTGGTGAGACCCAGCGCGCCCATGGCCATGGCCAGCAGCAGATTATCCAGCGCAATCAACCGCGCTACCCAGGCTTGTGGCAGCCAGTGCAGCGAGTTGAAACCGGCCATGGCGAGAAAACCCAGCGCAAACCACGGAATGGTGATGCGCCGTGCCTCGGTGCTGCCGGACTGATGACGGCGGCCCAGCCAGGCCGACAGCAACAACAGGAAGGGAGCCAGCATCATCACCCGGATCATCTTGGTAATCACGGCACTATTGGCTGCCTGCTCGCTCACAGCCCGCCCGGCCGCTACCGCCTGGGCTACCTCGTGCACGGTGGAGCCGGTAAACACACCGTAGGCAAATTCGGACACACCCAAAGCCTGGGTCAGCGAAAACAGCAGCGGGTAGAGAAACATGGCTAGCGTACCGAACACCACCACGGTAGCCACTGCCACTGCCACTTTTTCGGCATGGGCTTTCACCACCGGCTCGGTGGCCAGAATGGCGGCAGCACCGCAAATCGAACTGCCCGCGCCAATCAGGATGACGCTTTGCTCATCCAGCCCCAGCTTGCGCCGCCCCAGCCAGTAAGCCAGCGCAAAGGTGGAACTCAACACACAGGCATCAATCAGGATGCCACTGATGCCGACGGCGGCAATGTCCTGAAACGTCAGCTTGAAGCCGAACAGGATGATGCCCAGCCGCAGGATCTGCCCCTTGGCAAAGGTGACGCCATGGTGGCCATGTGTGGCCAGGCGCGGATACAGCGTATTGCCCAGCAGCATGCCGCCGACAATGGCGATGGTGAGGGCGGACAGTCCCAGTTGACTGAACAGCGGCAAGCCCGCGGCAAACTGGGCCAGCAAGGCCAGCAGCAGCACCAGCGACAGGCCGGGTAGTTTTTGTGCAAGGGAAGTCATGATGGTGTTCCGGTGAGGGGCACTTGCCCTGATGTCCTCACCATACGCGCCAGCAATGAAGTTGAAAAACGGATAAAATTTCTGAAAATAATTAGAATTATTAATATATAACGGCCAACGGCACCTTGTGCCTGCTGGCCCGGCAAGGAAAGCTGCCATGGCATTACGTTTGAGCCTGCGTGAACTGGAAGTGTTTGTCGCCATTGCCGAAGCAGGTACGGTCACGGCGGCGGCGGCGGCAATTGCGCTGACGCAATCCGCCGCCAGTCAGGCGCTGGCGGCGCTGGAGGCGGGCCTGGGCGTGGCCCTGTTCGACCGCATCGGTCGCAGGCTGCTGCTGAACGAGCATGGCCGGCTGCTGCTGCCACGCGCCCGTACCATGCTGGATGCAGCGCAGGACATGCAGCACCTGTTTGATGACCATGCTGCCATGCATCTGCGGCTGGGGGCCAGTACCACCATTGGGAATTATCTGCTGCCGCAGCAGATCGCCCGTTTCCGCCAGCAGCATCCTGAAGCCCGGGTCGAGCTGATGGTGGCCAATACTGCGGATATTGTCGATGCTGTGGCCGGGTTCAAGGTGGATATGGGCTTTATCGAAGGGCCGTGTCATCACCCGGATATCGTGGTGGAACCCTGGCAGGACGACACCCTGCTGGTGTTTGCCGCCACCAATCACCCGCTGGCGCAGGGTGCGGTCAGCCTGGCGCAACTGGCAGAAACACAGTGGGTATTGCGCGAACGCGGCTCCGGTACCCGCGAAGAAGTGGAGCGCTTGCTGTTGCCGCATGTGGGCAGCTTTGGCGAGGTAATGGACATGGGGCACTCGGAAGCCATCAAACGGGCGGTGGCCGCCGGGCTGGGGGTGAGCTGCCTGTCCTTGCACGTGGTGCAGGAGTTGCTGGACAGCGGGCAGATTGTCGCGGTGCTGGCACCGCTGCCCACCTTGCATCGCACCTTGTACCGCATCACCCACAAGGACAAGGGGCAGACGCGCGGCATGACGGTATTCAATCAGGGCTGAATCAAAAACAGGCTGCACAAGGCAGCCTGTGATGGGTGTGGCAGTGCCGGCTTACAGCCAGAAATCGCTGCGCTGGCGATGGGCTTCCACCAGACGCTGGAACACCTTGGGGTCCTTGGTGTAGGTCAGTTCGCCATCCATCGGCTGGTACAGGTCCAGCAGGCGCGAAGTCCAGAAACGCAGTGCTGCGGCACGCAGCATCACCGGCCAGGCCTGTTTTTCTTCCGCCGTCAGGGTGCGGACCGACTGGTAGCCTGCCAGGAAGGCGGCTGCCAGTTGTGCATCTATGCTGCCGTCTTCCAGACGGGTCCAGTCATTCAGTGCAATTGCCACGTCGTACAGCAGGATGTCGTTGCAGGCGTAGTAGAAGTCGATGAAACCGGCGATCTTGTCGCCGTCCATCAGCACATTGTCCTTGAACAGATCGGCGTGAATCACGCCGCTGGGCAGGTGATCAAAGCGGTGGCTGTCCTGGAATTGCACTTCTTCGCGCAGGCTGGCCGCATCGGCTGCGTCCATGTAGGGATACATGGACGCAGCGGTGTCGCTCCACCAGCGCGGGCCGCGCGGGTTGCGCATCTTGCGCGGGAAGGTGGCACTGGCCACATGCATTTGCGCCAGCATCTCGCCCACGGCGTGACACTGTGCTGCATTGGGCTGGCTGATGTCGGCACCGGACAGGCAGCTCACCAGACAGGCCGGCTTGCCGGCCAGCAGCGAGGCAAACTGGTCGGTATTGTCTGCCACCGGGGCCGGACAGGCCACGCCGTGACGGGCCAGGTGGCTCATCAGGGTCAGGTAGTAGGGCAGTTCTTCCAGCTTCAGGGTTTCAAAGATGGTGAGAACGTAACGGCCATGGGTGGTGGTGACAAAGTAATTGGTATTGGTGACGCCAGCGGCAATGCCTTTGAGTTCGACCAGCTGGCCGAGCGCATAGCGGCTCAGCCAGCCTTGCATCATGTCATCGCTGACGGTGGTGTAAACCGACATTCCTGTTCCTCAGAAGCGCTTGAGAACCCATTGCGGGATATTGATGCGGCGATTCGGGTCCACCTGCTTCATGTTGCCGTTGCCCTCTTCATCCATCAGGTAATAGGGGAAGCCGATGGACGGCGTCACCTTCACCATGTAGAGCTGGCCGTTGAGGCGGTATTCCTCGATCTTTTCATCACCACGCTGGATGATGCGCACTTCCGGCTCTGCCACCCCGGCAGCATCCTGCGAGATGGTGGGCGGGGGCGGTACCGTGGCGGGTGCCGGCGGTGTTTCGGCCCAGGCTGCGGACAGGGGCAGCAAGGCCAGCAGGGCGAGAGAGCGGCGCATGTGGATGGGTCCTTGGTGAAGGTGTTATAGGTTGAGCAGTTTTTCGCGTTCTTCCGGCAAGGCCTCGAAGCCGCGGGTTTCGTAGTGCTTGAAGATGGTTTCCACAATCTGGCCGGGTTCGTCGATCAGCTGGATCAGGTCCACGTCCTCCGGGTTGATCATACCTTCTTTTACCAGATGATTTTTCACCCAGTCGATCAGACCGATCCAGAAATCGCTGCAGCACAGGATGATGGGGATCTTGCGGCTCTTGCCGGTCTGGATCAGCGTCAGCGCCTCGAACATCTCGTCCAGCGTGCCAAAGCCGCCCGGCATCACCACATAGGCAATGGCGTGTTTGACGAACATTACCTTGCGGCTGAAGAAGTGATTGAACTTGACGGACAGGTCCTGGTATTCGTTGGGCTTCTGTTCGTGCGGCAGTACGATATTCAGCGCCACCGACGGGCTTTTGCCATAAAACGCGCCCTTGTTGGCGGCTTCCATGATGCCGGGGCCACCGCCGGAAATGACAGAAAAGCCGGAATCAGAAAGAAGACGGGCAACCTCTTCGGTCAGCTTATAATAGCGGTGGTCACGCGGGGTACGGGCGCTGCCGAAGATGCTGACTGCCGGGGTGATACCTTGCAGTTCTTCGGCGGAGTCGACAAACTCCGACATGATCTTCATCACATGCCACGCCTCGCGCGAGCGGAAGCGCTGCATCTTGTCGTAACGATCACTGGTCTGCGGCAATTTATCGGACAAGCTCATCATTTGCCCCCTTTTCTATGAAAACATTGTTATTGATCGACGGCTCTTCTTACCTGTATCGCGCCTTCCATGCGATGCCCGATTTGCGTTCTCCGGATGGCCGGCCCACCGGTGCGGTATACGGCATGGTCAACATGCTGCGCCGCCTGGAGAAAGAGGTGCAGTTCGATTATAGCGCCTGCGTTTTCGACGCTAAAGGCAAGACTTTCCGCGATGAGCTGTATCCGGAATACAAGGCCAACCGGCCTTCCATGCCGGAAGAGCTGGCCGCACAGATTAAGCCGGTGCACGAGGTGGTGCAAGCTTCGGGCTGGCCGATGCTGATGGTGGAGGGGGTGGAAGCCGACGATGTCATCGGTACGCTGGCAAAGATGGGCGAGGCAGCCGGCTTCAAGGTGATCATCTCCACCGGCGACAAGGACATGGCCCAGCTGGTGACGCCCATGGTGTCGCTGGTGAACACCATGACCAATGAAAACCTGGACCAGGCCGGGGTGAAAGAGAAGTTCGGCGTGCCGCCGGAACGCATCATCGACTACCTCACCCTGATAGGCGACAAGGTGGACAACGTCCCCGGCGTGGACAAGTGCGGCCCCAAAACTGCGGTCAAGTGGCTGGAAGAATACGGCACGCTGGACAACATCATCGCCAATGCCGACAAGGTGGGCGGCAAGGTGGGCGAAAACCTGCGCGCTGCGCTGGACTGGCTGCCGCGCGGCCATGAGCTGATCACCATCAAGTGTGATGTGGATTTGCAGCAGGACATGCCCTACGGCCTCAACAGCCTGCAACACGGTGTGAAAGACCGTCCGCGCCTGGCCGAGTTGTTCAAGGACCACGGTTTCCGTACCTTCTACCGCGAAGTGACCGAAGGCGAAGATGCGCCGGTCAGCAGCCCGGCCTCGGTCGATGCGCCTGCGGCCAGTGTTGGCCAGACTGACGATATGTTTGCCATGGCCGATGCCGCACCGGCACCGGTTGCCTCGCCTGCCAGCGCCATCTCCCGCCATTACCACACCATTCTGGACGAGGCCGCGCTGCAAGGCTGGCTGGACAAGCTGGGTAGCGGTGCGCTGGTGTCGCTGGACACCGAAACCACCAGCCTCGACCAGATGCAGGCGCGCATTGTCGGCATCAGCTTCGCCCTGCAAGCTGGTGAGGCCGCCTACCTGCCGCTGGGTCATCACTATGCCGGTGCGCCGCAGCAACTGGCGCTGGATGAAGTACTGGCCAGGCTCAAACCCTGGCTGCAGGACGCCAGCAAGCCCAAATGCGGTCAGAACCTGAAATACGACCGCCACGTGTTTGCCAACCACGGCATTATCCTGGCCGGTGTGGTGGACGACTCCATGCTGGCCTCCTATGTGCTGGAAAGCCACCAGCGCCACAATATGGACGACCTGGCCGCACGCCATCTGGGCGAAACCACGGTCAGCTATGAAGACATCTGCGGCAAAGGGGCCAAGCAGATCGGTTTTGGCGAAGTGGATATCGAGATTGCCGCCAATTACGCGGCGGAAGATGCCGACATCACCCTGCGGCTGAACCAGTACTTTGCCCCGCAACTGACCGACAAACTTGGCAAAATCTACCGCGACATCGAATTGCCGGTGGCCGAAGTGCTGTTCCGCATGGAGCGTAACGGCGTGCTGATCGACCGCGACCAGCTGGCGGCGCAAAGCCATCAGCTGGGCACGCAAATGCTGCAACTGGAAAGCCAGGCCTATGAACTGGCCGGCCAGCCCTTCAATCTGAATTCGCCCAAGCAGTTGCAGGAAATCCTGTTCGGCAAGCTGGGCATTCCCACCAAGGGCATCAAGAAAACCCCGTCCGGTGGCTTCTCCACCGACGAATCGGTACTGGAAGCGCTGGCGCTGGATTACCCGCTGCCCAAATGCATCCTGCAATACCGCAGCCTGACCAAGCTCAAGTCCACCTATACCGACAAACTGCCCACGCTGATCAACCCGGACACCGGCCGGGTGCATACCAATTATTCGCAGGCAGTAGCCATTACCGGGCGCCTGGCCAGCTCGGACCCAAACCTGCAAAACATCCCGGTGCGTACCGCCGAAGGTCGCCGAGTGCGCGAGGCCTTCATCGCCAAGCCGGGCCACAGCATTGTCAGTGCCGACTATTCGCAGATCGAGCTGCGCATCATGGCGCATCTGTCCGACGACGAAGGCATGCTGGCCGCCTTTGCCAGTGGCGAGGACATTCACAAGGCCACGGCTGCCGAGGTATTCGGCGTGACACTGGAGCAGGTGACGAGCGATCAGCGCCGCGCAGCCAAGGCCATCAACTTCGGCCTGATCTACGGCATGAGTGCCTTTGGCCTGGCGGCCCAGCTGGACATCGAACGCAGTGCTGCCCAGCAATACATCGACCGCTACTTCATGCGCTACCCCGGTGTGGCCGACTACATGCAGCGCACCCGCGAAACCGCGCGCGAACAGGGCTATGTGGAAACCGTATTCGGCCGTCGCCTGTATCTGCCGGAAATCAAGCTGTCCAACCCGGCCCGCCGTGCCGGTGCCGAACGTGCCGCCATCAATGCACCGATGCAAGGCACCGCCGCCGACCTGATCAAGCTGGCGATGATCGCCGTACAAAACTGGCTGGATGCACAAAAGCTGTCTAGCCTGCTGATCATGCAGGTGCACGATGAACTGGTGCTGGAAGTGCCGGATACCGAGCTGGAACTGGTGAAACAGCAGCTGCCGCAAATCATGGCCGGTGTGGCGCAACTCAAAGTGCCGCTGCTGGCGGAAGTGGGCGCGGGCAATAGCTGGGAAGCCGCGCACTGAAAGGTGGCTTGTAGTGTAATAATCATTGTCAAGCGTTATGCGCAACCTAATTCGATGGCCCTTCCGGGAAGTTCCGGAAGGGCCATTTTTATCGGTTATAAAAATAATCTGGCTGTCAAAGTGGCATATTGTAATTTAAATAAATTTCTGTTTTGCATGGGTTGTGAGTGATTGTATTAAAAGTTAAAAGCACCGTGCTATTGGAATGTTTGACAGATGGTTGAATTTTCATGCGTCAATATGCATTTTGTACGGTTTTGAAAGATCAACAGTTAGAGTTAATGTTTTCGTGCCTGCATTAGGCATTCTTTAATATAAATTTAGGAGAGTAAAATGGAAAAGCAAGCTCCGAAGAAAGATCGTAAACTAGCCGTTAGCAGCCACTGCCAAGGTGGTGGGGGCTGGGCATAAACTTGTAAATTGTTGATGAATTAAGGTGGCCCGGCTATGCTGGGTCACTTTTTATAAATATTGGAGATTGCTTAATGATAACAAAAGCGCAGATACAAATTATAATGTCAACCTTGCCTCACAGTATGGATATTCCGCCAGAGCATTTCACTGTAAGTCTGGATCGTGCGATCGAGTATATTGAGCAGATGGATTTGTCGGAGATTATAAATAAAATAACACAAGATGATCCGAATGTAGCTAGGCGTTGGAGTGTGGAGGAAGCGAATGAGGCTGTGTATTACTATAAAAATTTTTTAATACTTAATAAGAAATATATTTCTGAGTATAGAGTGATTCCGCCATCAATCGAGATTGATGAAATATGGCATCATCATATACTCGATACGAGACGATATCATAAAGACTGCATAAACATATTTGGATATTATTTCCATCACTATCCGTATTTTGGGATGCGTGGTATAAATGATGAGAATAATCTTAAGGATACATTTCAGATAACTCAATATCTGCACCATGAAGAATTTGGTGAATACATATATCAAGTCTTCCAATGAAAGTAGCTATTAAAACATCGCTAAACATTTTTTTGTCACGTGCTTCGGGGCAGATGGGTGTTGTGCTTATATTTTGTATTTTAGGATATATGAGTGGGAAAGAAATAGGTGATCTCAACGTTTTTCTCTCATTTTTTGCAATTTTTTCGTCGATTGCAAGTGTGTCGATGGTGTATTTTCAGAATTGTATTGCTGAGTCAGAATCTCAAGTCATTGGATTGCTATTTAATAAAGGTTGGCAATTAGCTAGTTTGCTTGGTTTTTTCTTGAGTGCTATCGCAATACTATTGGCGTTTTTTACGTTCAATGATACTAGATTTTTCTATCCTATAATTATAGCATGTCTTGTATTCCCATTTTTGGGTGTTATGGCATTTTTGACTTTTTATCTTGAGAGTATAGGGGAATATCACATACCTGCTCGGATATACTTGGTAGTTAATTTGGTTCAGCCATTAATTTTTGCGCTTATTTTTCAGTTTGATGTAGGTGTTTTATTTTCTGTGTCTATAACTTTTATTGTAATAGATGTTGTTGTTTTTTCTTTGTTGGGATTTTTTTGTAGAGCCTCCTTTGTGTTTAATAAGGTGGCAATTAATTGTAATGATATTGTAGAAATGGTCAAGAAAGGAGGCTCTCTGTCAGTTGGTGTTGCTGTTCAGAAATATGCATTCTCTTTGATAATAATTGCTGTTGGGTCGTTTGGGGTTTTTTCAGCCAACGTATATGCAGTTTTGACTAGTTTGATCTTTATGTTAATGCTGCCTATGGTTGGTATTGCTCATGCTGGTTCGATATTTATTAGCAAAGGCGCTAGATTTGATTTTAAAAATTGCCTGTGGTTGGCTTTGTTTTATTTTTTATTTATATTAATTTTAATTTACTTTTTCTTGCCATCTTTACTGAAATTTTTATACAAATTTTCATTAAATTATAATGAAGTGTATCTGGTGAGAATTCCTGTTTTGCTGTTTTGGTTCTCGCAAGTTTTTATGATTTTTTCGATCTCTATTGCACGTGCGTTTTACATAATAAAATTTCCACAGATAATAGCGTGCAGTAGTTTATTTGCGGGGTTGTTTTTTGGTAAGCGCTATTCGGTAAATGTGTACGATTTTATGAGTAGTATCTCATTTTTTATACTTGTCGGTAGTTTTCTAATTTTTGCATTTATATTATTTAAAAAGAATTTTTTGATAGTAAAAAATTAGAATGAGATGTAATGCAGTTTGCATTTATTTGTACTGCTGCAGGCCTACGTTGCAGGCGGTAGCCTGCCGTAGCAATCCATGGTCACCATGGATGTTCCGACCCTGCAGCACTGGTGCGGACGGTGACATCCCGCCGTCGCGGCGATTACTCCATCCATTGCCCGGAGGTCGCTCCATGTTGCAAGCCAAGCCGCGTGATTGCCCGCATGCTGGTTTTACCCTGTTTGAAATGCTGGTGGTGATGGTGGTCAGCATGATTCTGCTGACCCAGGGACTACCGGCCATGCAGGGCGTGATGGCTCGTCTGCAATTGCAGGCCCGCAGCCAGTTACTGCATGCCAGCCTGTTACTGGCGCGCAGCGAGGCCATTCGTGCCAATCGCCCGGTATGGGTGTGCGCGCTCAACAGCAAGGTCAACCTGGACATCCAGGGCTGCCAGCCGGAGCGCAAGACCAGCTGGCAGGACTGGAGCGAGGGCGTGCTGGTGTTTGCCGATAGCCCGGAACAGGCCAATGGCCGCTACGACAGCGGCGAGCGCTTGCACCATGCGCTGTTCTCCGCCAGCAGCATTCAGGTACGTGCCAGCCAGCATGCCTTTGCATTCTCGCCGGCCGGCAGGCTGATGGCAGGCCAGCTGCCGTATTTCGAATTGCGCACCAGCCAGGGGCAGTGCCACCGCTTGCAATTGCAAGCAGGCGGACGGGCGCAGTGGTGCCGTGAGGAGGGCTGCTGTGTCTGAATTGCGCGGAAAGCCTGCTGGATTCAGCTTGCTGGAAGTGTTGCTGACCTTGTTCATCCTGTCCTTCGCCTTGCTGCCGCTATCCGCCATGGTGGCCAACAGCCTGCAGCAGGTGCGGGGCAGCGATGCCGCCAGCCGTCTGCTGCTGGCTGCCAGCAATCTGGCCGAGGCACGACAGCTGGAAACCGTCCGGCAAGGCAAGGGCGGGCCATTGGAGGCGGTTGCCACGGAGGCCTTGCAATACACGGTTCAAACCATGTGGCCGGATCAAACCCCCTTGTTCGATCTGACGTGCCGTGAACCCGGCGGGCTTCCCGTTGCGGCTGCGGACTGTGCTGCCCCCGCGCAATTGTGGCTGCATGTAGCTCTTTCCTCCGGGCTTAGCTGGCAGTTGCCCGTGGATTAGCCCCTGTGAGCGTCATGCGCGGGTTTTCCTTGCTGGAGCTGCTGCTAAGCATGACGCTGGGCCTGCTGTTATGCGCCTTACTGTTGCCGGTGCTGCAAGAAAGCTTGCATAGCCAGCGTTTTGCGCTGAACCAGCTGGATGCCCAGCAGGAAGCCCGCTTTGTCTTGCAGCAGCTGGGGCGGGACATCCGCATGGCCGGGAGTTTTGGCTGCGCCGGTCCGGCCCAGTGGCCTGCCGGGCAGGAGCCTGCCATGCCACTGCCAGAGAATGGCAGCCTGGCGCTGCGCTATGCCGATGCGGGAGTGGCTGTCATGCCGGTTAGCACCGGGGAAGGCAGGCCAGCGCTGCGCCTGTTGCAAACGCCACCGTCTTGGGAGCCAGAACAGGTTTTGCTGCTGAGCAGTTGCCACCATATCGACCGGCTGGTGCTGGGGGAGCAAGCCTGGCTGGAAACCGAGGGCGAGACAGTATGGCTGCGTTTGTCGCCACATCACCCGGTGTGGCAAAACCTGAAATTCCATCACCTGCTGTCGCTGGAACTACAGCCCCTGCGTCAGTTGCGTTATCAATGGCAATCACCCGGCAGTCTGTGGTGGCAGCAGGACCATGCCCCGCCACAGCGCCTGAGCGATGACCTTGCCGGCCTGACAGTGTAGGCGAGGCCAGTAACTGACTGTACCGACGGGTTGCGATACTGGTGGTGGACAGTGCAACTGACCATGCAAGGTGGCAGCTTGCCCGCATACCAGATGCAGCTGGCCAGCCGCATGGGGGCCGCATGTTGAGCCGGAACCAGCTGAAGCAGCGTGGAGTGGTGCTGCTGACGGCCTTGTTATGGCTGATGCTGCTGACCGTTGTCACACTCGGCGTCGGGCGCTTGTTGCGTGATGAACAGCGCATAGGCAGCAATCTGGATGATGCACAGCTGGCCTTCCGTCTGGCAGAAACTGCCTTGCAAGCGGGGGAGGCGGCCTTGCCCGGTCTGCCGCAGCTGGCACGGCTGGGCGCAATGCCGGCGGTGGAACTGAATGGGCCGACTTCTCCCTTTACCCTGACTTGCCGCCAGCCGCGCAATCCTCCACCCTGGCAGCAGGGTTTGTGCTTGTCCGCTGCGCTGGCCGGTCAGGCATATCCGGCACCGTGGCAACAGCGCGATACCGCCGGCGTGGAACTGCTTCATCCCTGTGGCGCTGCCCGGCGCGTGGTATTGCAACCGGTATCCAGTGGCCATTACTGCCCGGCCGTGGCACCCGGGCCATGGTATTGGGCCGATCCGCACTATCTGATCGAGTTGCTTGACCCGCATTACCCCGCCCCGGATGGCCGCGGGCTGTTATTCCGCGTCACCGCGCGTGGCTGGGGAAAACAGGCCGGCAGCGTGGTCACGCTGCAAAGCCATGTCCTCCTGGAGCCAGCGGGCAGGCAGGAGCGTCCGTGGCGGCGACTGTCGTGGCGGCTACTGCCATGAGTCGGCGCAAACGGGGTTTCAGCCTGATCGAGCTATTGATGGCACTGGCCTTGCTATCGCTACTGTTGGGGCTGGCGGTCCCGCTGATGCGCGGCCATGTGGTGAAGGTGCGGCAGGCCGAGGCCCGGGTGGCTTTGTTGCGGGCCAGCCATTTCATGGCGCAATGGCGCAGCCAGCATGGTCGTTACACGCAGGGTTCGGGCCATTGGCCGCCATTGCCGGTCAGCGAAACCACGCATTACCAGCTGGCATTCGGCGCGCAGGACGGCAATGCTCGTGCCGACAGCTTCCAGCTCCGTGCTGTCCCCAAGCCGGATTACCTGTGGCTGGGGCCGGAAGTGCTGGTGCTGGATCAGGACGGCAATATCCGGCTGTGCACCAACAATGCCGAGGGGAAATTGCGCTGCCGGGTGGATTAGCCGGTCAGCCGCGAATACAAGAAAAAGCCCGCTGGCGCGGGCTTCAGATTATTGACTCACTCCCGCAGCAGCAGGGTTTGTTAGCGGCTTTCAATGCGCGCCGCTGTCGGCCGCACCGCTGGAGGTGAACGGTGGCCGGGCAAACCATACCAGCGCAATCAGCGCGACAAACATGATGCCGAACAGCCAGAACACCTCGTTCACACCAATCAGAGAGCCCTGACGGGTAATCTGCATGGCGGTGTAGGCCTGTTGCTGGCTGGTGGACATGCCGGTGCTCTCCAGCAGGCGGAACCACAGTAGGCTTGCCTGATCGTACAGCGTCACATGCTGGGTGAGCTGGGCGTGGTGCAGGGCTTCGCGTCGGTCCCACAGCGTGGTGGTGATGGAGGTACCGATACTGCCGGCCAGAATGCGCAGGAAGTTGGACAGGCTGGAGGCGCTGGCAATCTGGTTCGGGCGCAGGCCGGACAAGGTGATGGTGGTCAGCGGCATGAAGAAGCAGGCCACGCCGATGCCCTGGATGAACTGCGGCCACACCACGTAGGCAAAGTCCATTTCCGGGTTGAAAGTGCTGCGCCAGAAAAAGCAGGCGGCATAGACGCTGAAGCTGATGGTGACCAGCCAGCGCATGTCCAGCCGGTGTGCATTCTTGCCGATGATGGGCGACAGGAATACCGGCAGGATGCCGATGGGCGCGGCCGCGAGGCCTGCCCAGGTGGCGGTATAGCCCATCTGGGTTTGCAGCATCAAGGGCAGCAGCACCACCGCACCGAAATACAGCATGAAGCCCAGGCTGATGGCCACGGTGCCCACGGTGAAATTGCGTTTGGCAAACAGGGTGAGGTCGACAATCGGGTGTTGTTCACCCAGCTCCCAGATCACCAGATAGATCAGCGAAACGGCCGAGACAATGGCCAGCACCACGATTTCGGTGGAGTTGAACCAGTCCAGCTCTTTGCCGCGGTCCAGCATCATCTGCAGCGCACCCACGCCTACCACCAGCAAGGCCAGGCCCAGCTTGTCGATGGGCAGGTTGATGATGTCGCTTTCGCGCTCTTTGAGGATTTTCCAGCTGATGAAGGCGGCTGCCAGCCCCACCGGCACGTTGATGAAGAAAATCCAGCCCCAGTGCCAGTTGTCGCTGATCACCCCGCCCAGAATCGGGCCGAATACCGGGGCCACAATCACCGTCATTGCCCATAGCGCCAGCGCCAGCCCCTTCTTGGCTGGTGGATAGCAGGCCATCAGCAGGCTTTGTGACAGCGGAATCATCGGTCCGGCCACCGCGCCTTGCAGCACGCGGAACAGGATGAGCATTTCCAGGCTGTTGGCCATGCCGCACATCCAGGAGGTGAGCACGAACAGCAAGGTGGAAATGGTGAACAACTTCACTTCGCCAATCTGCTTGGCCAGCCAGCCGGTTAGCGGAACGGCAATGGCGTTGGCCACGCCGAACGAGGTAATGACCCAGGTGCCCTGGCTGGTGGCCGCGCCCAGATTGCCGGAAATGGTGGGCAACGCGACGTTGGCAATGGTGGTGTCCAGCACTTGCATGAACACCGACATCGACAGCGCCAGCGTGATCCACACCAGGCGCGAGCCGGTCAGTGGTGGATGATTCATCAGGGAAAGTCCTCAAGACGGCAGCAGCAGCGGCATGACAGTCACCGCTACTGCTTGGCCGGGAATTACTGGGCGTTGGCGGCCAGCAGGCTGGCGACCAGATCGTCTGCCTGTTTCAGGTCCGGGGTGAGGGCACGGGTTTCCTGCACCGGGTTGTCACGTGCGCTTTGCGCCAGCGTCGGACCATCCTGCTTGCTGGTATCGACCACGGCATCCACCGACAGGCCGACGCGCAGCGGGTGTTCCTTCAGCTGCTTCGGGTCCAGCTGGATGCGTACCGGCACACGCTGTACCACCTTGATCCAGTTGCCGGTGGCGTTCTGTGCCGGCAACAGCGAGAAGGCGCTGCCAGTACCGGCCGACAGGCCTTGCACCTTGCCGTGATAGCTCACCTTGCTGCCGTACACATCGGCAGTCAGTTCCACGTCCTGACCAATGCGGATTTTGGCCAGCTGTACTTCCTTGAAGTTGGCATCCACCCATACGCTGTCCAGCGGCACCACCACCATCAGCGGTGTGCCGGTGGCCACACGCTGGCCTACCTGCACATTACGGCGGGCTACATAGCCGGTTACCGGTGCCTTGACCTCGGTACGTTGCAGCGCCAGCCAGGCTTCCTTCAGCTTGCTGGCTGCGCGTTGCACATTGGGTTGCTTGGCCAGCACATCCTTGCCCACCAGTGCATTGGTGGCCTTGGCCTGCTCGCGGGCGGCGTCCAGCGCAGCCTGGGCGGTTTTCACCGCATCACGGGCGTGGCCCAGTTCTTCGGCCGACATGGCATCGGTACCCGCCAGGGTTTCACGGCGCTTGAGGTCGGACTGGGCGCGGCCCAGCTCGGCTTCACGCTGTGCCACCTGGGCGGCCAGCTGCTGGGTGCTGGTCATCAGCTGGCGGGTTTCGCGCACGGTTTGCACAAATTCGTTACGGGCACGTTCAAACGCCAGCTTGGCATCGCTGTTGTCAAACGCCACCACGGTCTGGCCGCTGTTGACGCGGTCGGTGTCTTCGGCGCTGATTTTCACCACGGTGCCTGCCACTTCCGGGGTCAGCTGCACCATGTGACCGGCCACATAGGCGTCGTCAGTGCTTTCCTGATGGCTGAGCACCAGACCCCAATAAACACCGTAGCCGATGGCCAGCGCGGCAATCAGGCCGGTGGCAACAAAAAGGTTGCGTTTGCGGCTTTTCGCCGTCTCGATCTGCTTATCCATGATGGGTGTCCTTAGCGGGCTTGTTGGGTGGTTTCACTGGTGGCGAAGCCCCCGCCCAGTGCAGTGTTCAGATTGGCCCAGGCCATGCGGTTGGCGGCCGTGGCGTCGATCTTGCCGCCTTGCTGGTTCAGGTCGGCCTCTTCGGCTTGCAGCACCGCCAGCTTGTCCACCAGCCCGGCCTTGAAGCGCAGCACGGTGCTGTCGGATGCCTTGCGGCTCAGCTGGGTGGCCTGGTGGGCGTCAGACAGCTGGCTGGCGGTTTTTTGCCAGGTGGACAGGCTGTCGGCGGCATCGCGCAGGGCAAACAGTACGGTCTGGTTGTAGTTTTCCACCGCCATGTCGTAACGGGCGCGGGTGGAGGCCAGATTGGCCTGCAAGGCACCGGCAGTGAAGATAGGCAGGTGAATGGCCGGCGTGATGCCCACCACCTTGGAACCGGCCTTGAACAGGTCACCCGTTTCCAGTGCCGACTGGCCGATGAAGGCCGACAGCGACACATTGGGGTAGAACTCGGCTTTGGCTGCCTTGACCGACGCATTCATCGCTTCCACGCGGGCGCGCTGGGCCACGATGTCCGGCCGCTGGCTGAGCATGTCCAGTGTCAGGGCGGCATCGGGCATGGCAGGAGCCGGTTTCAATGCCGGTGGCTGCAAGCCATCCAGGGCATGCGGCGGCTGGCCGCTCAAGGCTGCCAGTGCATGACGGGCGTGGTCGGCCTGGTCGGCCAGTGCGCTGTCCTGCTGACTCAGCTGCTTGAGGCGGATTTCTGCCTGACGCAGGCTGTCGCCCGGCAACAGGCCGGCGTTGACGCGGGCTCGGGTCAGCGCCAGCTGGCTTTGTGCCAGTTGCTGGCGGGCCTTGAGCAGCCTGGCCTGGGCCGTAATGCGTTGCAGCTCGGTGTATTGCGCAATCACCGCCTGGGTCAGGGTCAGGCGCGCTTGCTGGGCTTCCAGCGCCACCGCCTGCTGATTGCCAATGGCGGCCTGTACCGCGGCGCGGTTCTTGCCCCAGAAGTCGATTTCCCAGCTGGCACCCAGCGACAGGGTGTAAACGTCATAGTAGTTGCCGCCGATGGGGGCGGGCAGCAGGCCGTACAGCGAGTAGCGTTCGCGGTCGACGCTGGCATTGGCGGCCACTTGCAGGCCGTCCTTGCTTTGGGCCATGCCGATGGCACTGCGTGCCTCACGCAGGCGGGCATCCGCCACTTTCAGGCTGGGAGATTGTTGCAACGCGGTGCGGATGAGCTGGTCCAGCTGCGGGTCGGCCAGTTGTTGCCACCAGCCGGCCTGCACCTGGCTGCCCGCACGGGCAGGGTCCAGCTGCAGCTGGCTGGCCGTCAGCGGTGTGGCCGGGTTGTTTTCCTCGCCGAAGCTGGCGCAACCGCCCAGCATGGCGGTCAGCATCAACACGCCGGCAGTCTGCTGCCAATTGGGTTTATTCACCTTGTGGGTCTCCAGATTCCATCGTGATGCTTAGTGAAATGATAGTCACGCACGTTATTATTTGGGCAAAAAACAGGGCGGCTGCCCTGGTTATCCACCCAGTTTGGCCAACAGCTTGCGCATCAGCTGTTCCATCAACTGCATTTCTTCCTGATCAAAGTCCTGCCACAGCGCGCGATGACTGGCGCGGGAAACCGGCAGCAGTTTTTCCACCAACTCCAGCCCGGCAGCGGTCAGTTCCAGGCCTATCTTGCGGCGGTCTTCCTCACAGGGAATCCGCGTGGCCCAGCCGTTGCGTACCAGTTCGTCCACGATGCGGGTGGCGTTGGTGCGCGAGGAATCCAGCGTGTCGCTGATGTCAGACGGAAACAAAGTCTGATGCGGGCAGGAGTACATGGCCAGCAAGGACATCCACAGCGATTCGTTCAGGCCGTATTCCTTCATGTCCTCATTCAGATGACAGGTCAGGCGCGGCAGGATGTGGTAATACAGCCGCGTAAGGATGACTTCCTGACGCGGCACACCGGGGAAGCGGGCTTCTATCCGGTCCACAGCCTGTTCCAGATGATGGAATGATTTGTTCATCCCGGTATTTTAGTAACACACGTTACTATTTTTCAAGTGATTATTTGTATCAAAGTAATTTCACTACCGTGCACTGTTGTGCAGACATGACAACGCCAGGCAAGAGCCTGGCGCAGGGCAGGGGTGCGCAGCAGGATGCGCGGTGCTGATGCTGTCAGTGTTGTAACAAGGCCAATACCTTTTCCGGCGGACGGCCAAGCACGGCCATGGTGTCGCTGACTGCAATGGGGCGTTCGATCAGCATGGGGTTATCCACCATGGTTTCAATCAGCGAGTCCCGCTCCAGCGTGATGTCGTCCAGACAGAGGGTTTCGTATTCCTCTTCCTTGGTGCGTAGCAGGTCACGCGGTTCCAGCTGCAGCAGGGTGAGGATGTGGTCCAGCTCGGCTGCGGTAGGCGGGTGTTTCAGGTATTCGATGACTTCCACTTCGGCCCCGGCTTCTTGCAGCAGGGCCAGCGCCTCGCGCGATTTGGAGCAGCGCGGGTTGTGATACAGACGGATCATGGTGGGTCTCCCTTTTGGTTCTGGTGGGGTGGGATGAAGGGCTGCCACACCGGCCTGGCCGGGCAGTGACTTCCATCTTAGACAGAAAACTTTTTCTTTGTGCAGCGGCAATGACATCCGGTGTTGCCGCTTTTCTGCGCGGCGCATTCTCGCTCAGCAGGCGCACCGCGCCAAGGGTTTGGCTTTTGCCGGCGCCGGGCGGTAACATGTGCCGCCCCCTCCGCCCTTGATCGGATTTTCATGTCGCATTCCGCGCGCAGCCATTTTGGCTTGGCCATGTTGCTGGCGGCCCTGTCCACGCTCGGCCCCTTCTCGATTGATACTTTCCTGCCGGCCATGCAGGCCATTGGCCATTCGCTGTCGGCAACGCCCTTGCAGATGCAACAGGCGCTGACGGTTTATCTGCTGTGTTATGCGGTGATGATGCTGTGGCATGGTTCGATTTCCGACGCCGTCGGCCGTCGTCCGGTGGTGCTGGTCACCACCTTGCTGTTCAGTCTGGCTTCGCTGGGTTGTGCGCTGGCGCCGTCGCTGGGCTGGCTGCTGCTGTGCCGTGGCTTGCAGGGTTTGTGTGGTGGCGCCGGGCTGGTGGTGGGGCGGGCCATCATCCGCGACAAGCTGGACGGCGCAGCGGCACAGCGGCTGATGTCGCAGGTAACCATGCTGTTTTCCCTGTCCCCGGCCATTGCACCGGTGGTGGGTGGCTGGCTGTTCGGGGCTTTTGGCTGGCATTCCATTTTCGTGTTCATGGCGCTGATCGGCCTCGCGCTGTTCGTGATGAGCTGGTTTGCGCTGGATGAAACCCATCATGCCCACCTGCGTACCCCGTTGGCCTGGCGCTCCTTGCTGCGCAACTACCTGGAAGTGCTGGGCAAGCGCGATTTCCAGCTGCTGGCAGCGGCGGTGTCCTGCAATTTTGCCGGCTTCTTTCTGTACATTCCGTCGGCACCGGTATTCCTGATGCAGCATTTGCATTTGCGACCGGACCAGTTCTTGTGGATGTTCGGTCCGGCGGTGTCCGGCATCATGTTCGGCGCATTTTTGTCCGGCAAGATGGCCGGACGGCGCAGCGCGCGTGAAATCGTCACGCTGGGTTATGTGCTGATGTTTGTCGCTGCGGGGGCCAACCTGGCCTACAACCTGCTGGTGGCCCAAGCCGCCATGCCGTGGGCGGTGTTGCCGCTGGCGCTGTACACCACCGGCATGTCGCTGGCTGCACCGTCCATCACGCTCAACCTGATGGACCAGTTTCCGGCACTGCGTGGCACGGTGTCGTCCTTGCAGGGCTTTTTGCAGACCATGCTGTCCAGCATCGTGGCCGGGGTGATTGCGCCGCTGGTCTGGGGCAGCACGCTCAGCCTGGCCTGTTGCATGGCGGTGTTTCTGGTATTGGGCTGTCTGTGTCGTACCGCGTATCGCCGGCGGCTGGCGCGTTTGCCCGGCTGAGGCTGCCGTTGGCCTCAGGCCTGCTTCGTTGTGGAGCGACCTTGTTGTAAATTCTGCATACTGAGTAGGGTTTTTCCGGGATTTATCAATAATTTTCCCGGAGAGTGTCCATTGGTGGATTGCGAAAGAGAATGATTCGCATATAAAATGCGAAAAATTATCATTCTCCTGCAGCCATCCGTAGCGACCTCCGCTGCCCGCTGCTTTGCATAAAGGGTAACTCATGCGCTCCACCATCAGCACCGTTTTGCTGGCTTCCGCCGCCCTGACCCTGAGCGCCGTGGCTGCGGCCAAGGAATATCCGATTGGCAAGCCGGCTATCAAGAACGGCATGGAAATCGGTGCGGTTTACCTGCAACCCACCAAGATGGAACCGGAAGGCATGATGCGTAAGGCCGAAGAGTCCGACGTGCATCTGGAAGCCGACATCCATGCAGTGAAGAACAACCCCAACGGTTTTGAAGAAGGTGCCTGGATGCCTTACCTGATGGTCAAGTACGAGCTGACCAAGGTGGGTGGCAAGGGCAGCATCAAGGGCGACATGATGCCGATGGTGGCCAATGATGGCCCGCACTACGGCGACAACGTAAAGCTGCAAGGCCCGGGCAAGTACAAGCTGAAGCTGACCATCCTGCCGCCGTCGGAAAACCCGCACGCCCACTTTGGCCGCCATGTGGACAAGGAAACCGGCGTGGGCCCGTGGTACAAGCCGTTTGAGGTGAACTACGAATTTACCTATGCCGGCATCGGCAAGAAGGGCGGCTACTAAGCCGCTGCCCGAACAGGCATGGCGCGAATGAGAATCTAAACGCAAACCATTCCTGTTGGAGTATCATAAGAAACAGCGCTACTTGCTTTAAGTTGGCGCTGTTTTCTATTCAGAGGTTGCACATGAAAGTTGCGATGTTTCTGGCGGCAGCCCTGCTGTCGATGACGGCACTGGCCGATGACATGCCCACGTTCAAGCTGGAATTGAAGGACGGTGTGGTCAAGCCCGCCCGCCTGCAAGTGCCGGTCAATACCAAGTTCCGTCTGGAAGTGAGCAATACCGGCAAGACGCCGGCCGAATTCGAAAGCACCCAGCTGCGCAAGGAAAAGGTGCTGGCACCGGGCGTAACCTCTTCGGTGATCATCCTGCCGCTGAGCGCTGGCGAGTACAAATTCTTTGACGATTTCCATACGGCTAGCGGACAAGGCGTGATTGTCGCCAAGTAAGCCGTCTGGTTTGAGAGGACACAAGTAATGGGTCAGGTGCTGTTCATTGTCTGGCGCGAAAGCGTGGAAGCCTTGCTGGTGGTGGGTATCCTGAATGCCTGGATGAACCAGAACCCGCAAGGCCGCGCCGGTAAGCCCTATTTGTGGGGTGGTGTGGCGCTGGGGATTGCGCTGGCGGTATTGCTGGCGGTGGCGCTGTTTTCTGCCAGCACCCTGATGGCGGGTTCGCAGGATGTGTTCCAGACCGTCATGGAGTTCATGGCTGCCGGCCTGATCGTGCAGATGGTGTTGTGGATGCGCGAGCATGGCCGCACGTTGAAAAAAGAGCTGGAATCCGGCCTGGCCGATAATGCCAGCACTGCCAACTGGTGGGGTGTCACCACGCTGGTGGCCATTGCCGTGGCCCGTGAGGGTAGCGAGACGGTGGTGTTCCTGTACGGCATGCTGGGCAGCGCCGACGGCCAGACCTTGCTGCACATGAGTGGCGCGGCCTTGATGGGCCTGGCGCTGGCTTTCCTCACCTTTTATGTATTGCAGCTGGGTGGCAAGGTGTTGTCCTGGCGCCTGTTTTTCCGCGTGACCGAAATCATGCTGCTGCTGCTGGGGGCGTCCTTGTTCCTGGCCGGGGTGGAAAAGCTGATTTCCATGGAAATCCTGCCTGCGCTGATCGACCCGCTGTGGGATAGCTCGGCACTGCTGGACGACATGAGCCCGGCTGGTGGTGTGGTGGCTTCGCTCACCGGCTATCGTGCCCACCCGGCACTGATGAGCCTGCTGGCTTATCTGGCGTTCTGGGCGGGAGTGTCCGGCCTGTTCTTCTGGCGTAAGCGTCGTCAGTCCGCATGAAACCGCAGTCTGATCACCGCCGCCGGCCCGAACTGGTGCGCACCGTGTCTGGCGGATGTGGCAGCCATGCGCCCTTGGGACATGGCAGGCTGGCCGTGGTGGGCAACTGGCTGCGCGATCATGCCGGTACGTTGCGCCTGTTGCAGTGGCTGGTGGTGCTGGTGTATGCGGCTCTGCTGATCATCCCCGCCTGTCTGCCGCTGCCGGACGACAGTGCCCGTATCGTCAACAACCTCACCATCTTTGCCCAGTTTGTGTTCTGGGGCATCTGGTGGCCCTTCGTGCTGCTGTCCATGGTGCTGTTTGGCCGACTGTGGTGCGGCGTGCTCTGCCCGGAAGGCGCGCTCAGTGAATGGGCGGCCAAGAAGGGCCTGGGCCGTCCGATTCCGCGCTGGATGCGCTGGGACGGCTGGCCTTTTGTCGCCTTTGCCCTCACCACCCTGTACGGTCAGTTGGTGAGTGTTTACCAGTATCCCAAGGCGGCGCTGTTGGTGCTGGGCGGCTCCACGGTAGCAGCCATTGCGGTGGGCCTGGTATACACCCGTGGCAAGCGCGCCTGGTGTCGCCATTTGTGCCCGGTGAACGGCGTATTTGCCTTGCTCTCCAAGCTGGCTCCCATGCATTACAAGGTGGATGAAGAGCGCTGGCAGGAGTCAGCCCGCCAGTCCGGCGTCATCCGCATCCAGGCGGTGGACTGCGCCCCCCTGCAGCCGCTACGCCACATGCAGGGCGGCAGTGGCTGTCATATGTGCGGCCGTTGCAGCGGTCACCGCGATGCCATCACCCTGAGTCTGCGTTCTCCGGCTGAAGAGGTGGTGAAGGTTGCAGCCAAAGAGGCCAGTGCATGGCAGACGCTGCTGATTGTCTATGGCTTGCTGGGTATTGCCATGGGGGGGTTCCACTGGACGGCCAGCCCCTGGTTTGTCGACATGAAACAGGCGGTGGCGGAATGGCTGGTGGACCACGACATCATGTGGCCGCTGGATACCAATGCGCCGTGGTGGCTGCTCACGCATTACCCGAATCACAACGACGTATTTTCCTGGCTGGATGGCATGGCCATCATCGCCTACATGCTGGGTACGGCGTTGGTGCTGGGCAGCGGCTTATTGTTGGCGCTGTCCTGTGCGGTGCGCCTGGCTGGCGCGTGGCGCAGCCAGCGTCTGCATCATCTGGCTCAGAGCCTGATTCCGCTGGCCGGTATCGGTGTGTTCCTGGGGCTGTCGGCGCTGACCGTCACCCTGCTCAAGGCTGAAGGTATTACCACCGGGTGGGCCAATGATCTGCGCCTGGGCCTGCTGTTGCTGGCCAATGTCTGGTCGCTATGGCTGGCGGCGGGCATCGTGCGGCAATGGCAGATCGGCTGGCGTACCTTGCCGGCACTGGCTTGCCTGCTGGCCGGCATGGCACTGGTGGATGCCGCCTGGGGCTTCATGTTCTGGTGGTGGTAAAACGGCAGACTTTGCTAGCAAACAGGGCGGTTTTACCGCCCTGTTTTGCGTCCGTATTCAGGCTGCCGCCTGTACCAGCACCGGCTGCAACACGCGGATGACTTCCTGCGGGTCGATGCCGATCAGGAAACCGCGCTTGCCGCCATTGATATAGATGCGTGGCAGCTGGGCAATGCTGCTTTCCATATATACCGGCATAGGGTGGCGAGTGCCAAACGGGCTGGTGCCGCCCACCTGATAGCCGCTGTGCTTGTCTGCCGTTTTCGGGTCGCAGGGGTTGATCTTCTTCACGCCAATCTGCTTGGCCAGCATGCCGGTGCCCACTTCGCGGTCGCCATGCATCAGCACGATCAGCGGGTGCTTCTGTTCGTCTTCCATGATCAGGGTCTTCACCACGCAGTGCTCGTCCACGCCCAGTTCGCGTGCCGACACCGTGGTACCACCCTTGTCCTCGTATTTGTACAGGTGCTCGCTGTATTCCACCTTGTGCTCGCGCAGCACGCGAATGGCCTGGGTGACCGGCGTTTTTTCCTTGGACATATCCGTCTATCCGTTTACGGCAAAACGGCTACTTTAGTGGCTGTGGCGGCCCACTGCAAACCCTGTGTTCTATGGCATTCTGATGTTTTCAGGGAGACTGCCCATGATTCTGGAAGCCGCCATGCTGCAAGTGAAAGCCGGTATGCAGCAGGAATTCGAAACCGCCTTTGCCCAGGCGCAAACCATTATCGCCAGCATGCCCGGCTATCACTGGCACCAGTTGCAGCGCTGTCTGGAGGTGGAAGGCAAATACCTGCTGCTGGTGGGCTGGGATAGCGTCGCCGCCCACGAACAGGGTTTTCGGCAGTCAGCGGGCTATCAGGAGTGGAAACGGCTGCTGCATCATTTTTATCAGCCGTTTCCGGTGGTGGAGCATTTCGAGCAGGTCGAGCCTGCATCTAGGCCACTGGGTTGATATGGTTTTGCAGTACCTGCGCCAGTAAGGGAATACAGCTTTCATGGACGTCTTGATGACGGAGTAGCAGCACCCTGGTTGTCAGCAACATGTCAACCAAGGGGCGGTAGCCGACGCGCTCGGTTGCGATATGCTGCAGACCTTGTGGTACCAAGGCGATACCCAGCCCCATCCCCACCATGGTGATGATGGTTTCCCAGGTGCGGGCCTGATGCTGAATACGTGGATAAAAGCCGGCAGCAGCACATTGGGCCAGAATCTGATGGTGGAAATGAGGCGAGACTTCCGGTGCAAACAGAATGAATGATTCTTGTCGCAGGGCAGACAGGTCGATAGTGGCTTGTTGGTGTAATGGATGAGCCTGCGGCAGGCAGCAGACAAATGCCTCTTCCACGACCACATCGGCCCGGATGCAAGGAGGAAAGTGCGCACCATTGGCACAGCCGATATCAATCTGCCGTTTCTCCAGCGCAAGAATCTGCTCCTGTGTGCCCATTTCTTTCAGGGCAACGGCTACACCGGGATATTGTCGGGAAAATTGTGCAATTGCTTCCGGCAGGCCGCGATAGAGCATGGAGTTGATAAAGCCCAGGCGAATAAACCCTTTCTTCCCCTGTGCATAGCTGTGCAGCATCTGCTGCAATTCATCCGCACCTTCCAGCAGGCTTCTGCATTTGATCAGCAAAGCGTCACCACATCGTGTGAGCCGGACTTCCTTGTTGTTTCGCAAAAATAGCTTAACACCTATTCTTTCTTCCAGTTTCCGAATGTCAAAACTCAAGGCCGGCTGAGAAATATGCAGCCGTTTTGCCGCTCGACCAAAATGCAGTTCTTCAGCAACTGCAAGGAAGTTGCGTAATTGTCTGAGCTCCATTTTCTTCTTCCATTGATGTCGATAAACATGATTTATCGTTCGAAAATTTAAATGTATTGGACGCATGCAGTGCCATGCCAATAGCCTGTTTTCTTCATTAATCAAGCTTGGCTGTCGCTTGATTCGGATGATGATTCTTGAGGAGAAAACAAATGGCAATGCATCAGGATGGTCATGGTGGAAATAATATTCCCGATAGCAGGAACTGTAATTTCTTTGCATCGGATAAAGATCTGGCTGCCTTGCTGTCCCTGCATTTAGGGGACGAGTATTATTCCAGCATCAAAGAACAGTTGTTTGATTTGGGTGGCAGGATAACGGCGGAATTGGATGAGCTGGCATTGCTGGCTGATCGGAACCCTCCAGTGTTGTATCCGCGAAATCGACGTGCCGAATCTGTGGATCATATTGAAAAGCACCCGGCTTATATCAAGCTGGAAAAGGTAGCTTATTCAGAATTGGGCTTGGCATCGCTCAGTCATGATGGAAAAAATAATCCACCATTGCTGAAATATGCCCTGACCTATCTGTTTGTGCAGGCTGAATTCGGCCTGTGCTGTCCGGTCAGCATGACTGACTCCCTCACCCGTACCCTGTGCAAGTTTGGCGAGCCCGAACTGGTCGCCCGTTATTTGCCTCATCTCAGCAGCCGCAATTTTGACCAGCTCTATCAGGGCGCCATGTTCATTACCGAGCAGCAGGCCGGTTCGGATGTCGGCCAGGTGGCCACCCGTGCCGTACGCGGTCAGGCGGCTGACGGCAGCGAACAGTGGCAGTTGTATGGCGACAAGTGGTTCTGCTCCAATCCGGATGCCGATCTGGCCATGGTATTGGCACGCCCGGAAGGGGCGCCTGAAGGGATACATGGCCTGGGTTTGTTCTTGTTGCCCAAGCAACTGCCAGATGGCACGCGCAATGCCTACCGTATCGTGCGGCTGAAACCGAAAATGGGCACCCGTTCCATGGCCAGCGGGGAAATTGTGCTGCAAGGCGCAACGGCCTATCTGATTGGCCAGATTGGCCGTGGTTTCCAGCAAATGGCCGACATGATCAATATGTCGCGGCTGTCCAATGGGGTGAGGTCTGCCGGGCTGATGCGCCGCGCCTTGTCAGAAGCCTTGTTCGTGGCCGGTCAGCGTCAGGCCTTTGGCAAACGCCTGATCGACATGCCGCTGATGCAACGCCAGTTGTTGAAGATGCTGCTGCCTACCGAACAAGGGCGTTCCATGTTCATGCATACCGCGCAAATGCTGGGGCGGGCCGATGCCGGTGATGCCAGTGCGCAAGGCGCGGTACGGCTGCTGACGCCGCTGATCAAGTTCCGTACCTGCCGCGATGCACGCCGGGTGACCGGCGACGCCATGGAGGTGCGCGGCGGGCTGGGCTACATCGAGGAATGGAGCGATGCCCGCACTGTGCGCGATGCCCATTTGGGGTCCATCTGGGAAGGTACCAGCAATATCGTAGCGCTGGATATCCTGCGCGCGGTGAAACGCGCGGGGGCGCTGCCACCCTTGCTGGCCCATGCGCGGGCCTTGCTGGACGAGGCTCAGCTGCCTGCCGCCAGTGATCAGTTGTTCCGTCGTCTGTTGCAGCGGGCTGCTGACAATCTGGTGCAGCTGGCCGAGCGGGGCGAGGAACAGTCGGTTCGCCAGGCGGGCAGCCTGTTCTACCACGTGTTGACTGCCTTGTTTATGGCTTGGGAAGGTGCGCAGCTGGCCCCGAACTACCGTCGCTTGGCCTTGGCGCATCTCGTGCTGCGCCACCGCGTATTGCCACAGGATCCAATGCAATTGGATGACGCGGCCCTGCCCGTGGGTTTGGCCACAAAACTGTTGGCTGATCAGGATATCAATCTGGATGAGGCCATGACTTGCCTGCCTGCCGGAGCACAACCATGAAGCGGGCAGCAGGCGCTTTGCACGGGGTGCGCGTGCTGGACTTGAGCCGGGTGCTGGGCGGGCCGTATTGCAGCCAGGCACTGGCCGATCATGGCGCAGATGTCATCAAGCTGGAGCCGCCCGGCGGGGATGAAACCCGTAGCTGGGGGCCGCCTTTTCTGGGTGATACCGCCTGGTACTTCGAGGGCGTCAACCGTAACAAACGCGCCATTTGCGTCGACCTGTCGCAAGAAGCAGGGCGGGCCATTGTGTGGCAGTTGCTGGAGCAGGCTGATGTGCTGCTGGAAAACTTCAAGCCCGGCACACTGGCGCGCTGGGGCATGGACTATGCCCACGATCTGGCACCGCGCTTTCCCCGCCTGATTCATTGCGCGGTGACCGGCTTTGGCGCGGAGGGGCCGCTGGGGGGCTTGCCTGGCTACGATGCCGCCATCCAGGCCATGACCGGTCTGATGAGCGTCAATGGTGAGCAGGACGGGCCACCATTGCGGGTGGGGCTGCCGGTGGTGGACATGGTGACTGGCCTGAATGCCTTGTCTGGCATCTTGCTGGCGCTGTATGAGCGCGAACGCAGCGGGCTGGGGCAATCGCTGGATATCGCGCTGTACGACTGCGGTGTGTCGCTGCTGCACCCGCATCTACCCAATTACTTTGGCTCGGGCACGGCCACGCTGCGTAGTGGCAATGCCCATCCCAATATCGCGCCTTACGACAGCTACCGTACCGCCAGCGTGCCCTTGTATCTGGCCGTGGGCAACGACCGCCAGTTTTACCGGCTATGCCAGCGGCTGGAGTGTGCAGCTCTGGCGGATGACCCGCGCTTTGTCGACAACCGCAGCCGCTGCGCTCATCGCCCGGCACTCAAGCAGGCGCTGGAGGCAGCCCTCAGCCAGCACCGGGCTGAAGAGCTGGCCCCGCGCCTGTTGCATGACGGCGTGCCCTGCGCGCCGGTACAGGGGGTGGAGCAGGTGGTGGCGCATCCGCATACCGCTTATCGCCAGTTGCTTGTGAGTATGGGGGAATACCGTGGTACCGCCTCGCCAATCAAGCTGTCGCGCACCCCTGCGCGCTATGACACGCCGCCCCCGGCCTTGGGCCAGCACAGCCGTGACGTACTGGCCGAACTGGGCTATGCGCCTGCACAGCAGCAGGCGCTACTGGATGCCGGGGTGGTAATCAGCCACGGCTGAGCCATTCCTGCCCGGTGTCTCCCGCGAGCAGCCAGCCTGCCATGCCGGGGGACACGCCTTTATTTTGGAGACAAATCCATGCAACACGTGCATACCCAGGCGCACGACAAGAAAAAACCGATGCGTGCCGCCATTGCTGCCTTTGTCGGCACCACCATCGAGTGGTACGACTTTTATATCTATGGTCTTGCCGCCGCGCTGGTGTTTGGCAAGGTATTTTTTCCCGCTTCGCTGGACCCGGGCGTGGCCACGCTGCTTTCCTTTGTCACGCTGTGGGCCGGTTTTATCGCCCGGCCATTGGGCGGCATCATTTTCGGCCATTTTGGCGACCGTATCGGCCGCAAGACCACGCTGGTGATTACCCTGATGCTGATGGGCCTGTCCACCTTGGGCATCGGCCTGCTGCCGTCCTACCAGAGCATTGGTGTGCTGGCACCCATCTGCCTGGTGCTGCTGCGCATCGTGCAGGGCATTGCCGTAGGCGGCGAGTGGGGTGGAGCAGTGCTGATTGCCAGCGAAAACGCACCCAAGAGCAAGGGCATCCTGTATGCCGCCTTTGCCCAGCAAGGCTCACCGGCGGGTAATCTGCTGGCCACGCTGGTGTTCTTCCTGCTCAGCCGCATGCCCATGCCGGAGTTTGTGCAGTGGGGCTGGCGTATTCCGTTCCTGCTATCGGCGCTACTGGTGCTGGTGGGGCTGTTTATCCGCCTGCAACTGAGCGAATCCCGTGCCATGCAGCAGGTGATTGCCGAGAACAAGGTAGAGCGGCTGCCGCTGCTGAGTGTGATCCGTCAGCACGGCATGCTGGTATGGATGGCCATGCTGGTGCCCACCGTCATCCACGTGACGTATCTGAAAACCACCTTCGCCCTGTCCTGGGCCACCAGTGAGTTGGGTTATGGCCGGGAAACCTTTTTGCAGATCATCCTGTGGGCTCTGGTGGTGCAGTTTGTGGTGCAGCCATTTGGCGCGGTGCTGGTATCGCGTATGGACAAGGTCAAGGCCATTTTGTGGATTTTGCTGCCGGAATTCCTGCTGATGCCGTTGATGTTCTGGGCCATCTCCACGGGTAGTTACTGGCTGGCTGTCAGTGCCATGTGCCTGGCCACAATTCCGCACTCCATGTTTTACGGAGCCATTGGCGGCATTCTGGCCCAGGCCTTCCCGGTGCAGCTGCGTTACACCGGCATGTCCTTTTCTTACCAGCTGTGTTCCTTGCTGATCGGCGGAGGCACGCCGGTGCTGGCGCAGTGGCTGCTCAATCTCACGGGCGGCATCAGCCTGGTGGCCATGATTTCTGCTTGCTATGCGCTGGTATCGCTGTTCAGCACCCTGTGGCTGCTCAAGCGCATCCCGGCGCTGGATGCACCGGAGTCCGGCGCGACGCCTGCACCGCTTGCCGCCGCCGCAACGGTACAGCCGCGCTGATCCACACCGTCCCAAGGAGAAACAAGCATGCCATATGCCGATATTCCCGATTTACTGCATTGCTCCGGGCCGCTGGACGGGGTGCTGACCTTGCGTTTGCACCGACCCGCCGTTCGCAATGCGCTGTCCACGCCCCTGTTGGCCGCCTTGGTGGCGGTACTGGCTCAGGCCGAACAGGACGCGGCGGTGGCGGCGGTGGTGCTGACCGGTGGTGACACCGTGTTTGCCGCCGGGGCAGACCTGGCGGAAATGGCGGACAAGAGCATGCCCGCCATGCTGTGTGACGAACGCCCGCAGTTGTTTGCCGCCATTGCCCGTTTTCCCAAGCCACTGCTGGCGGCGGTGTGCGGCTATGCGCTGGGCGGCGGCTGCGAACTGGCCATGCACGCCGACATCATCATTGCCGGGGAATCTGCCTGCTTCGGCCAGCCGGAAATCAAGCTGGGCATCATGCCGGGTGCCGGTGGTACCCAGCGTCTGCTGCGGGCGGTGGGCAAGTCGCTGGCGATGAAAATGGTGCTCAGCGGCGACTTTATTGGGGCCGAAGAAGCCAGACAGGCCGGCTTGGTGGCCGAGGTGTGGCCGGATGCCGATTGCCTGCCCAAGGCCCAGGCGTTGGCAGCACGCATTGCCCGGCACGCCCCGCTGGCCTTGCGCCTAGCTAAGGCGGCGTTGTTGGCGGCGGCCGAAACCAGCTTGTCCGCCGGGCTGGCACAGGAGCGTGCTCATTTTGTCACCCTGTCCGCCAGCCAGGACCGGCAGGAGGGCATCCGCGCCTTTCTGGAAAAGCGTCCACCACAGTGGCAGGGATGCTGATCCCGCCTGTTCACGAAAGAGAGAACCCATGCAACAAGCCCTTTCTGTTTCACGACAGGTGGCCATTATCGGTAGTGGCGTGATGGGCCGTGGCATCGCCATGGTGGCCGCTGCCGCTGGCCATCCGGTGTGTTTATATGATGCCAATGGCCAAGCCAGCGCCCAGGCGGTAGAGACCATTCACCAACACTGGCAGCGCCAGGCCGACAAAGGCAAGTTATCCGGCGCAGACTTGGCGCGCCTGGGAGAACGGCTGTCCCGCGCCGAACAACTGGCGCAACTGGCCGACGCCGGTCTGGTGATTGAAGCCATTGTCGAAGACCTGGCCGCCAAGCAGGCGCTGTTCTGCCAGTTGGAGCAAATCGTGGCGGCGGACTGCCTGCTGGCCAGCAACACCTCCTCCCTGTCCATCACCGCCATTGCCGCCGCCATGGCCGCACCGCAGCGGCTGGTGGGCATGCATTTTTTCAACCCGGCTCCAGCCATGCGCCTGGTGGAGATCGTGCGTGGCCTGGCCACGGAAGCGGATGTGCTGGAACAAGTGCGTGCCACTGCCTGCGCCTGGGGCAAGGAGACGGTGTTGGTGCGCTCCAGTCCCGGTTTTATCGTCAACCGCATTGCCAGGCCGTTTTATCTGGAAAGCCTGCGCTGCCTGCAACAAGGCCTGGCCGACAGCGTCACGCTGGACCGCCTGTTGCAGTACAGCGGCGGTTTTCGCATGGGGCCGTTTGCCTTGATGGACCTGATTGGCCTGGATGTGAATCTGGCCGTGCATCGCTCCATCTGGCAGGCCATGTGTTACGACCCGCGCTACACCCCCTTGTGGATTCAGCAGGAAATGGTGGCCGCAGGCTGGCTGGGACGCAAAAGCGGTCGTGGTTATTACCTGTATCCACAAGTGGAGCCCGCTGCACCAGACCCGTTGCCCGCGCAACAGCCGGACTGCAGTCAGATCAGCTTCAATCTGGCGCAACCTGTGGCCGCAGTACTGGCACAGCGGCTGCAACAAGCCGGTGCACCTGTAGTGGGCAGCCACGATACGGCATCCGACTGGCTGTTGCAGGCGGGGGGGGCGCATGTCTATTTAAGTGATGGCCGCCCGGCGGCGCGGCGCGAACAGGCGGGACAGCGGCCTTGCCTGCTGCTGGATCAGGCTGTTGATTTTCAGCACGTCAGTCTGCTGGCCGCCCAGTCCAGCCCTGGCCTGTCCCTGACGGAGCGGCAGACGCTGGAGGTCATGCTGAATGTCGCGGGCATCCGCCTGTGCCATCTGCCGGATGCCGCCGGGCTGCCGGTACTGCGTACGGTGGCCATGCTGGTCAATGAAGCGGCTGATGTGCTGCAGCAAGGCCTTGCCAGTGCCGAGCATATCGACCGTGCCATGTGCCTGGGCCTGAATTATCCACAAGGCCCATTGGCCTGGGGCCGACGGCTGGGCTATGGCTGGCTGGCTCAGGTGCTGCACCATCTGGCGGATTACCACGGTGATGGTCACTACCGCGTTTCTGCCTGGTTGCAGCAACAGGCCTTTTCTTCCCTGTCATCCCCTGCCGAGGTGTTGTAATGCAAGACGCTTTTATTTGTGATGCCGTCCGTACTCCGATTGGCCGCTATGGCGGCAGCCTGTCCACCATCCGTTGTGATGATCTGGCCGCCTTGCCCTTGCGTGCCTTGCACGCGCGCCACCCCGAGCTGGATTGGGGGGCGCTGGATGATATCTGGCTGGGCTGTGCCAATCAGGCCGGGGAGGACAACCGTAATGTGGCACGCATGGCGGGCTTGCTGGCCGGTCTGCCCATTACGGCTGCCGGGGTGACGCTGAACCGGCTGTGTGGTTCCGGCATGGATGCAGTGGGCAGCGCCGCACGCTGCATCGCACTGGGTGAGGCCGATTTGCTGCTGGCTGGCGGGGTGGAGAGCATGTCGCGTGCACCACTGGTGCTGGGCAAGGCGGCTCAGGCCTTTGACCGCAATCAGGCGCTGTTTGACACCACCATCGGTTGGCGCTTTATCAACCCTTTGCTGGCAGAGCAGTTTGGCACCGACTCCATGCCGCAAACCGCTGACAACGTGGCAGCTGCCTTTGGCATCAGCCGGGCCGATCAGGACTGCTTTGCCCTGCAATCGCAACAACGCTGGCACGCCGCACAGCAGCAGGGCCGCTTTGCCGCGGAAATCATCCCGGTGACGCTGTCGCGTCCGCGCCAGCCGGAGCGGGTGTTTGATTGTGACGAGCACCCGCGCCCGGAGGTGACGCTGGAAGGGCTGGCCAGGCTGTCCGCCATCAATGGCAAGGATCTGTCGGTGACGGCGGGCAATGCCTCCGGGGTGAACGACGGGGCTTGCGCCTTGCTGCTGGCTTCGGCGCGTGCAGTACAGCAGCATGGCCTGCGCCCACTCACCCGCGTACTGGGCATGGCCTGCGCCGGGTTGGAACCACGGCTGATGGGCATGGGCCCGGTACCCGCCAGCCGCAAGCTGTTGCAGCGGCTGGGTCTGCGTTTGGAGCAGATGGAGGTGATTGAAATCAACGAAGCCTTTGCTGCCCAGTCACTGGCGGTGCTGCGTGAGCTGGGCCTGCCGGAGGATGCGCCCCACATCAACCCCAATGGTGGGGCGATTGCCATGGGCCATCCGCTGGGCATGAGTGGTGCACGCTTGTTGGCCACCGCCAGTTATGAGCTGCAACGCCGTCAGGGCCGCTATGCCTTGTGCAGCATGTGCATTGGCGTGGGGCAGGGCATTGCCGTGGTGCTGGAGCGGGTCAGCTAGCGCGCTGCCGCAGCTTGCGCACCAGCCGCCAGCCCAGCAGTACCCCCAGCACGCTGGCGTACAGCATGGGCTGGGTGAGGTCTTTCTTCACTAGCCACCAGTAGTGCAGTACGCCCAGCAGCGCCACCGGGTAAACCAGCTGGTGCAGCTTGCCCCAATTGCGTTTCAGCCGTTTCATCCAGCCCTGGGTGGAGGTGATGGCCAGCGGCGTCATCAGCAGCATGGCGGCAAAGCCCACGGTAATGAAGGGTCGCTTGGCGATGTCGTGCAGCATGCCGGGCCAGTCAAAAAACTGGTCCAGCCACACATAGGTGGTTAAGTGCAGGCAGCCGTAAAAAAAGGCATACAGGCCCAGCATGCGGCGCAGACGCAGCGGCCAGCCCCAGCCGAATTGCTGGCGCAAGGGGCTGATGGCCAGGGTGATCAGCAGGAAGCTCAGCGTCCAGGTGCCGGTGGAGCGGGTGATGAACTCCACCGGGTTGACGGCAGCGCCGGACAGCACAATCCACGCCGCGCGGGCCAGTGGCAGCAGGCAGAGCACAAAGACCGCAATCTTCAGCCAGTTGAAGCGGGCAGGCTGGCGGGCGGCAGCAGGGTTTTTCATGCGCAGGGTCGTCATGTCAGAAGTTCTTGCGCAGGTCCATGCCACGGTACAGGCTGGCCACCTGATCGCCATAGCCGTTGAACATCAGCGTTTTGCGCTTGAGGAATTCGCCGATGCGCCGTTCGCTGGCCTGACTCCAGCGTGGGTGGTCCACTTCCGGGTTCACATTGGAATAGAAGCCGTATTCATGGGCATTGGCCATATTCCAGCTGGTGGCGGGCATTTGCTCTTGCAAATGGATGCGCACGATGGACTTGATGCTCTTGAAGCCGTATTTCCACGGCACCACCAGCCGGATGGGCGCGCCGTTCTGGTTGGGCAGCACATCGTTGTACAGGCCGACGGCCAGAATGGTGAGCGGGTGCATGGCTTCGTCCATGCGCAGCCCCTCGCGGTAAGGCCAGTCCAGTACGCGGCTGCGCTGGCCAGGCATCTCGGATGGGCGTTGCAGGGTTTCGAAGGCCACGTATTTGGCGCGCGAGTTGGGGGCGACTTGTTTGAGCAGGCTGGAGAGCGGAAAGCCTATCCACGGAATCACCATGCTCCAGCCTTCCACGCAGCGCAGACGGTAGATGCGCTCTTCCAGCGGCTGTTTCAGCAGTTCCTCGATGCCAAAGCTGCGCGCCTTGCCCACTTCACCATCCACCACCACATTCCACGGCCGGGTTTTCAAGGCCCCGGCATACATGGCCGGTTCGCTCTTGTCGGTGCCGAATTCGTAGAAATTATTGTAGGTGCTGATTTCTTTCAGGCTGTTGGGCTTGTCGCTGGTGGACAGCGGGCTTTTTTTGCCCGCCAGTGCGGCCAGGGTTTCACCGGACAGCAACAGCCCGGCACTACCCAGCATGAACTGGCGGCGGTTGAAGTACACGCCTTCGGGCGTGATTTCCGAAGGCTGGATGTCGGCGGGTTTCTTGATGAGCATGATGGTTTCTCCAGTGCTGTGCTTCTTTGTCGCAGCAACAGGGAGAATCTGACATGCAATCTTTACGATTGTTCAGACTGGTTCGATAGCCAATGGCTAATTTGTATGTGCAAGGTCCAGCAAGGGACGCAGCATGGGCTGAACGCGTGGGCTGTGGGGCGGTGGCAGCATCCTTGCGCTGTCGATGCGCTGCGGAATCGCTTGCCAGCAATGTCTGGTGGGCTGGATGGAATGACTGGAGTGGGGCAAGTCATTTTATCAAGAGAATTGCTCAAAAAATTTCTAGGTAGTTTTACATAGATCAAAATGTTTCCTATATAGAAAACAGTCACTTAAAGCCAATGGCTTCAGTTGTAACACAAGCAATAAAGAAAGAGTGACTTTTCTTATTAAGCGATGAATCAAATATTCAGGGAGCGGTAAAATGCACAAGTCATTGATTATTCTTGGCGCGGCTTTGGCTGGGGTTGTTTCACAAGCGTACGCTTATGATGGGACTTTCACCATCAATGGCAATGTATCTGCCGAAAGCTGCACCATCAGTGTGGCTGGGGGGACCAGCAATGGCAGCATCACCCTGCCCACCGTGTCCACCAAAGCGTTGGCTCTTGCTGCCGCCACCGCCGGTACTACGGACTTCACCATTGCGCTGTCAGCATGTAGCGGATCAGCCACCCAGGCGGCCATCTGGTTTGAATACGACAGCAATGTCAATGCCGCCGGGCGTCTGGTCAATACTGGCACGGCCAAGAATGTCGATGTTGCCCTGTATAACCTTTCGTCAACCATACCCATTGCCATTGGTCAGACTAATGGTGCGTTTGGCAGCAGCGGGGCGGCATTTCCGATCAGCAGTGGCACCTCCTCCTTGCACTATCAGGCGAAATACTACGCCACGGGTGCTGCCGTCGCTGGTACGGTGACGGCCAGCGTCAACTATACGGTTCAGTACCAGTAGCCCACTGGTGGCTACCTTGCGCATGGAGCCGGGCTCGCGCTGATAACACACCGGATTGCGCAAAAGCTGTTTACCGAACTAGAGCTACCTGTGCCTGACGGCGCCCTACCGCTGTCTGGCAGTGTAGTCACTCCGGCGATACCCCTTCCATTTTCTGCCCGGCAGTCTGACCGCCCTGCGCAAGAACTGCCGCCGCGCACGTTAACCCCGCTGCCACCTTACACCTTCTGGCCCTGACCTTGCATGTTTTGTAAATGTTCCGCGTTGGCATGGCTTGCCCCACGCACGCTACGCTATTGGGTGAACCGCTGTGGGCGCGGTGCGCCGATGATACATGGTCTTGCCCTGGTGGATGTGGCTAGAGCTGGTGAAAACCCAGCCAGTACAGCAGCACGAAGATGGCCGATGCAGCCAGCAGGGCGGTGGCCAGCGTGCTGACGAATTCACGCAGGCTGGCCCGCTGACGCCGGTCCAGCAGCCAGCGTGCGATGGCGTACAGCACGGCAAACAGCAGCAACAGGCGGAGCAGGCGACCGATCATGGCAGGGACGGGGTAAGAAAACCGGGCCGATTATGCGGTGCATGCGAAACGGTAGCAAGCAAGGCTATGGATATAATCGCCCAGACAAGCGATGATAGCAGCCGTAGCCTACAGGAGGCTCCGCACCGAGAATGGCCAGCAAGGCCGCCGGCGGGGCAATAATCAATAGAGGCCCTTTTTGTTATGTCTGATCTGACAAGGTCCGTCGGCATCGTACAGGCGCAGACAGCGGTATTCGATACCCCGCTGCAGCTGGCCAGCGGCGCCGTACTGCCTGATTACCAGCTGTGTTTTGAAACCTATGGCACGCTCAATGCCGCGCGCAGCAATGCCATCCTGATCTGCCATGCGCTGTCCGGCCACCATCATGTGGCGGGGCGTTATACGCCTGAAGATAAGGCGGCAGGCTGGTGGGACAATATGGTGGGTCCGGGCAAACCCATCGATACCGACCGCTTCTTTGTGGTGGGCCTGAACAATCTGGGCGGCTGCCACGGCAGTACCGGCCCGTCCTCCATCAACCCGGCCACCGGCCAGCCCTGGGGGTCGTCTTTCCCGGTGGTAACGGTGCCGGACTGGGTGCGCTCGCAAGCGCGGCTGGCCGACCGGCTGGGCATAGACCGCTGGGCCGCCATCATCGGTGGCAGCCTGGGTGGCATGCAGACCCTGCAATGGAGCATCGACTACCCGGAACGGGTGGCGCATGCACTGGTGATTGCGTCTGCGCCCAAGCTGTCGGCACAGAACATTGCCTTTAACGACGTGGCCCGTCAGGCCATCCTTACCGACCCGGATTTCCACGGCGGCGACTACTACGCCCACGATGCCATTCCACGTCGCGGCCTGCGGCTGGCGCGCATGCTGGGCCATATCACCTATCTGTCCGATGACGGCATGGGCGAGAAATTCGGCCGCATGCTCAAAAGCGGCGATTACCAGTTTGGTTACGAGGTGGAATTCGAGATCGAATCCTACCTGCGTTATCAGGGCGACAAGTTCTCTGATTATTTCGACGCCAATACCTATCTGCTGATGACCAAGGCGCTGGATTACTTCGACCCGGCCAAGGACCTGAACGACGATCTGGTGGCGGCGCTGAGAAAAGCCAGCGCCCGTTTCATGGTGGCCAGCTTTACCTCGGACTGGCGCTTCTCACCGGAGCGCTCGCGCGAAATCGTCAAGGCGCTGGTGGCGGCGGACAAGGAAGTGGTGTACGGCGAAATCGAGTCGGTACACGGCCATGATGCCTTCCTGATGCTGGATGAACCCTATGTCAAGCTGATGCGTGCCTATCTGAACCGTGTGGCCGAGGAGGTGAACGCATGAGCGCTGCCAATACCTTGCGGGCCGACCTGCAACTGATTGCCGACTGGGTGGCCCCTTCCAGCCGCGTGCTGGACCTGGGCTGCGGCGATGGTGCCTTGCTGTCCTGGCTGAACCGCCACAAGGCGGTGCGCGGCTATGGCGTGGACTTTGACGTCAACAATGTGGTGCGCTGCGTACAAGCCGGTGTCAACGCCATCCAGGGCAACCTGGAAACCGGTCTGGCCGAGTTTGAAGACCAGCGTTTCGACCATGTGGTGTTGTCGCAAACCATTCAGGCCATGCACAATACCGAGCAGATTCTGGTGGAAATGCTGCGCGTGGGCCGCGAGGCCATCGTCACCTTCCCCAATTTCGGCTACTGGGAAAACCGCTGGCAGATTCTGCAAGGCCATATGCCGGTGTCGGAAACCATCCCTTACCAGTGGTACAACACGCCCAATATTCACTGGTGCATGCTGGGGGACTTCGAAGCGCTATGCGCCAAAAACGGCATTCGCGTGCTGGAGCGGGTGGTGATGAACGAGGCAAAGCGCATTCATTTCCTGCCTAATTTGCGTGGCAGCCTGGCGTTTTATCGGGTTGCCCGGCATACGGGCTGATGAATGATGACTAACAAAGGCGGCTGCTGGCCGCCTTTTTGCATTGGCGGCCCATGCCGCAAGGATACATGACGCATTCTTCCGTACATTGGCGCGAGGCCATCTGGTCGCGCCGCATGCTGATCTGCATTGCCACCGGCTTCAGCTCCGGTCTGCCGCTGTATATGCTGATCAATCTGCTGCCGGCCTGGCTGCGTAGCGAAGGGGTGAATCTCAAGGCCATCGGCCTGTTTGCCCTGATCGGCCTGCCCTATACCTGGAAATTCCTGTGGTCGCCGCTGCTGGACCGCTTTGTCCCGCCATTGTTGGGACGGCGCCGTGGCTGGATGCTGCTCAGCCAGCTGGCCTTGCTCATCAGCATGGCCCTGTTCGGTCTGTTCAATCCACAGCTGCAATTACAGCAGATTGCCGCACTGGCGGCGGTGGTGGCGTTTTTCTCGGCCAGCCAGGACATCGTGCTGGACGCTTACCGCCGCGAGCTGCTGCCCGAAGCCGAGCTGGGGCTGGGCAACTCGGTGCATATCAATGCCTACCGGCTGGCCGGTCTGGTGCCCGGTGCCCTGTCGCTGATTCTGGCCGATCACACCAATTGGGCCAATGTGTTCATCATTACGGCGCTGTTCATGCTGCCGGGGCTGATCATGACCCTGCTGGTGTCCGAGCCCAGGCTGGCGGCTGCGCCACCCAAAACCCTGCGCGAAGCGGTGGTGGAGCCGTTTCATGAGTTCATCCACCGCCAGGGCTGGCACAGCGCCGTCACCATTCTGGGTTTCATCTTCCTGTACAAGCTGGGGGACAGCATGGCCACCGCACTGGCCACGCCGTTTTACCTGGACATGGGCTTTGCCAAATCGGATATCGGCCTGGTGGCCAAAAACGCCGGGCTGTGGCCGGCGGTGATTGGTGGATTGCTGGGTGGGGTGTGGATGCTCAAGCTGGGCATCAACCGCGCCTTGTGGCTGTTTGGCGTGGTGCAGGTATTGTCGATTCTGGGCTTTGCCTGGCTGGCCAGCTATGGCCATTTTCAGCAGATTGGCCCTACCCAGCTGGCTCAGCTGGCGCTGGTGATCGGTTTTGAAGCGCTGGGCGTGGGCCTGGGCACGGCGGCCTTTGTGGCCTTCATCGCCCGTACCACCCATCCGGCCTATACCGCCACCCAGTTTGCCCTGTTTACCAGTTTGTCCGCCGTCCCGCGCACCTTCGCCAATGCGGCAACCGGCTATATTGTGGATGGGCTGGGCTGGATGGGTTTTTTCCTGCTGTGCACCCTGCTGGCCTTGCCAGGCATGATGTTGCTGCTGAAAGTGGCCCCGTGGCACGGGGATGATCAGAACGGAGAGACTGCATGAAGGCAACTGTTATCCTGTTGAGTCTGCTCAGCCTGCCAGTGCTGGCTGCGCCGGGGCCGGAAGCCATGCCGGAACCAGCCGCAGGCAATGCCGTGGTTTTGCAAAAGGTGGATTACCAATGCGCGGCCCAGCGCGTGGTCAGCGTGGAATATCCGCAGGCAGAAGTGGAAGACGTGGTGCCCATCCGCATCAGCTGGCATGGTCGCCATTACCGGCTGGTGCGGGTGAGCAGTGCCAGTGGCGCACGCTATGCCAGCCAGCAGCTGGTGTGGTGGAACAAGGGTGAGCAGGCGGTATTGCTGACCCGTGGCGGGCGCACGCTGGCGCGTGATTGCCAGCCGCTGCTGCCAGCCACATCTGTCCAACCCTCCCCGTGAAAAAACCGGCCATCGTGGCCGGTTTTGCATTGTACTGCCTGCTTTGCCTATGGGGCCGGTGTTCTCAGGCCTTTTTGTGGTGCAGGTCCGGCAGCAGCACGGTGATGATGCCCAGCAGAGGCAGGTAGGCGCACAGCTGGTAAACGGTTTCGATGCCGTAGTGGTCGGCCACCTTGCCCAGTACCGCAGCGCCAATGCCGCCAATACCGAAGGCAAAGCCGAAGAACAGCCCTGACACCATGCCCACCTTGCCCGGCACCAGCTCCTGCGCATACACCAGGATGGCGGAGAAGGCCGAAGCCAGGATGAAGCCGATGATGAAGGACAGTACGCTGGTCCAGAACAGGTCCACATGCGGCAGCGCCAGGGTAAACGGTGCCACGCCCAGAATCGAGAACCAGATCACCCGCTTGCGGCCAATGGCATCGCCAATCGGCCCGCCCAGCACGGTGCCGGCAGCCACGGCAAACAGGAAGATGAACAGATGCAGCTGTGCTGCCTGCACGCCCAGCCCGAAGTGCTGCATCAGGTAGAAGGTGAAATAGCTGGTGATGCTGGTGAGATAGAAATATTTGGAGAACACCAACAGCACCAGCACACCCAGCGTAAACGCCGTGCGCTGCGGTGACAGCCCGGTGGCCACGATGGCCTTGTGTGCCTTGGCGGTGCGTTGCTGGTGGGCATACCAGTTACCGATGCGCCACAGCACCAGCATGCCCAGCAGGGCGGCCAGCGAGAACCAGGCCAGGCTGGGCTGGCCGTAGGGAAACACCACCAGCGCGGCCAGCAAGGGGCCGGTGGCACTGCCGGCATTGCCACCCACCTGGAACAAGGACTGCGCCAGGCCGTGGCGGCCGCCCGAAGCCATGCGCGCCACGCGCGAGGATTCCGGGTGGAAAATGGAAGAACCGGTGCCCACCAGCGCTGCAGCAATCAGCAGAGTGTGGTAGTTGGGGGCGACTGACAGCAGCAACAGGCCGCACAGGGTGGAACCCATGCCGAAAACCAGTGAATAGGGCAGTGGCCGCTTGTCGGTGTAGATGCCGACCAATGGTTGCAGTAGTGAGGCGGTGCACTGGTAAACCAGCGTCATCAGGCCGATCTGGGCAAAGCTCAGGTGAAAGCCGCCCTTCAGTACCGGGTAGATGGCCAGAATCAGCGACTGCAACATGTCGTTGAGGAAATGGGTAAAACTGATGGCACCCAAAACCCGGAAGCGGGTGTCCTGCGGCGGTGCCATGCTCTGGCTGGCGCTTGTCATGATGATGTCGTCTTGTGGTGGTGGGTTCATCATGCTATCAAGGGCAATCCATGCCCGTCTTGCGCATTCGGGGCAATCATCTGCGAGAAAATGACAGTCATGAACGATTATCAACATCTGCACCAGTACGACACCGGCATCGCCCCGGTAGTGGCCAAGGCGCGTGATTACCCGGCGGGTGAAGACACGCCGCGCCATGCCCACCCCACGGCACAACTCTTGTATGCGGTGGAAGGCGTGATGGTGGTGAGCACGGCGCTGGGGCAGTGGATCGTGCCGCCTACCCGTGGTATCTGGCTGCCAATCGACACCTGGCACCAGGTACGGATGATCAGCGCAGTGCGCATGCGCACGGTGTATGTGCGGGCGGATAGTCTGGAAGGCTTGCCGCAGGAGTGCCGGGTGCTGGCCATTTCGCCCTTGCTGCGCGAGCTGATTCTGGCGGCGATGAGCATTGCCGTGCCGTACCCGCCGGATTCACGCGATGAGCGGCTGATGAAGCTGCTGCTGGATGAGATCCGCAGCCTGCCCACGCTGGCCTTGTCCCTGCCACGGCCGCAAAGCCCGGCCTTGCAGGGCTTGTGTGATGTATTGCTGGCCGAGCCGGCCGATGCCCGTTCGGTGGAGGAGTGGGCCACACAGCTGGCGATGGACCCGCGCACCTTGCAACGGCGTTTCAGCCGGGAAACCGGCTTGTCACTGGGGCAGTGGCGGCGGCAGGCACGGCTGATTGCCGCGCTGGAAAAGCTGGCCTGCGGGGCCAGTGTGCTGGAAGTGGCGCTGGATCTGGGCTATGCCAGCCCCAGTGCCTTTGCCACCATGTTCAAGCGCGAGCTGGGGGTGTCACCCAGCAGCTTCTATGCGCCGCTGCCGGATGATGATTACTCGGTGATAGGCGGCGGCTAGGGCAGGGCGCCGCGCAGCGCGTCCAGCTGGGTGAGGCTTTCGTCCAGAATCAGCAATTGCAGCATCTGTTCGGCCAGCGCTTCTTTGCCACCCCGGTAGGCCTGGGCAAAGGCGTCCACGGCGGTGGCGTCCAGCAAGCCGTCCGTCAGGCGGTTCAGCCGACTGCCAAGCCCGGTAAAACGCTCGGCCAGACTGGTTTTCAGCCAGCCGGAAAGCGGCGGGTTGAAGCCGCGTTTCTTGCGCTGGAAGAAGTCGGCGGGCAGGGCCGGGTGCATGGCACGACGGAAAATCAGCTTGGCCGGCTGGGTGTAGCGCTCGGCATCGGGCGTCGCCAGCAGATGCTGGTACAAGCCGTGGTCCAGCATCGGGGCGCGGCTTTCCAGCCCGTGCGCCATGGTGCACAGGTCCGACTTTTGCAGGATGTAGTCCGGCAGGTAATTGGCAAAGTCGATGGCCAGCAGGCTTTGCAGGCCGGGGACTGCGTCGCTGGCTTCCGGGCCGATGTCGTCCGGCTTGCGCCAGTAGCTGAGCTGTTGCAGCTCACGCCCCGCTTGCAGGTAGCGGCGCTGGCCGGGTGTCATGCCGGAAAAACGCAGCGAATAGGCTGCGCGCCAACTCATGGCCAGCTCAGTGCTCAACTTGCCCTGTTTGCCATCCAGTGAGGGACGGATGCCCAGCGGCAGTTGCAGGTGTCGCCGCCAGCGTGTGCGCAGATGCTTGTTCATGCGCTTGTACCCCGCCAGCAGCTCGTCGCCGCCGTCGCCCACCAGCACCACTTTCACGTGCTTGCTGACTTCCCGTGCCAGATACCAGGTGGGGAAGCTGGAGGGGTCGGCAAAGGGCTGGTCGAGGTCTGCCACAATGCTTGAGAAATCAGCCGCCAGGTTTTCCGGCATGTCGATGCGGATATTGCTCAGCCCCATGCGCTGGGCGGAATCTGCCGCGTCGATTGATTCGTCCAGCGTGCTGCCGGGAAAGGCCGCGGTAAAGGTGGAAAACTGCTGATAGCCCTGGGTGGCCAGCCTGCTGGCAATCAGGGTGGAGTCAATGCCGCCGGACAGCAGCACGCCCAGCGGGCGGTCGGCTACGGTACGCATGGCTACGGCGTGGTCCAGCTCCGGCAGCCAGTCGCCAGCCGTGGCTTGCGGTTGCCAGTAACGGCGTTTCTTCAATTGACGACTGGCAAGGTCGAACTCCAGGCAATAGCCGTTTTCCAGCCGCTGGATGTTTTCGAATACGGTGGCCGGTGCCGGGATGTAACGGTGCGCCAGATAGGCGTCGATGGCGGCTGGGCTGAACTGGCGGGCAGGCAGGGGCAGGAAGGGCAGCACCGAGCGCACCAGAGAGCCGAACGCCAGATTGCCATCCAGCAGCGCATACAGCAGCGGTTTTTCGCCCATGCGGTCGCGTGCCAGATGCACCTTGCCCTGGCGCAGGTCGAGAATGGCAAAGGCAAACATGCCGCGCAGGCGCGTCAGCAAGCCGTCAATGCCCCAGGCCTCGTAAGCCCGCAGGATGAATTCGGTATCGGAATGGGTGCGGAACACTACGCCAGCCTGTTCCAGTTCGCGCTTGTCGTCTTCCCAGTCGTACACCTCGCCGTTGTAGCAGATCCACAGCTGGCCATCGTCGTTGCGCATCGGCTGGTCGGCCTCGGGGCGCGGGTCGATGATGGACAGCCGTGCATGCAGCAAGGCGTTGTGGATGGCATCATCCGCCGCGACCTGGCCTTGCTGGTCCAGTCGCAACTGGTGGGCAGCATCCGGGCCGCGTCGGGCCAGCTCCAGCAGCATGGCATCGGCGGTGGCCGCTGCCACCGGTTGTCGGGAGAAGAAACCTGCGATTCCGCACATAGTAAAGATGATCCTGATCCTGATCCTGACCGCGGCACCGGGCTGGCGGTCAGTCGTCGCAAAAATGGAAAACCGGCTGCTTGCGCCGTATTCAGCGCACCGCCGGTATCAAGCAGACAGCCTGCTGTCTGACCTGTGGTTTACTGCTGTGTGTCGTGCAAGCGCAGCGCGGCCTCGGCCAGGCGTTTGCCCTGCGCCAGCGCCAGCTTGCGCTCGTCTTCCGACAGCGGCCGGTCATTCTTGACACCCGCCACATGGCTGACGCCATAAGGGGTGCCGCCGGTCTGGGTGGCTGCCAGCGCCGCTTCGGCGTAGGGCAGGCCGACAATCAGCATGCCGTGGTGCAAGAGCGGCAGCATCATGCTCAGCAAGGTGGATTCCTGCCCGCCGTGCATGGACGAGGAGCTGGTAAACACGCAGCCGGGCTTGCCGGCCAGTGCGCCCGCCAGCCATTCGCCACTGGTGCTGTCGATAAAGTACTTCATGGCCGCCGCCATATTGCCAAAGCGGGTGGGGCTGCCCAGCGCCAGCCCTATGCATTCGGCCAGATCGCTTTTTTCCACATAGGGTGCGCCCTGTGCCGGAATGGCCGGTTCACTGGCTTCGCATACGGTGGATACCTTGGGCACGGTGCGCAGCCGTGCCTGGCAGCCGGGCACACTTTCGATGCCACGGGCAATCAGGCGGGCCAGCTCGGCAGTGGCACCATGCTGGCTGTAATAGAGAACAAGAATGTCTTGCACGGCAATATCCGGTTAGGTGCCACGGTGGTGGCAATGACAGGCAACATGATACCAGCTTCCAATCGTTAATTTGTGTGAAGAGGGTGTGCATCGCATTACAAGCACAAGCAAATTACCTGCATGGCAGGTGATGTAAATGGCGCACGAGCGTGGCTGTCACTTGCCAGCGGCAGGTAGCTGCATTACCTTGCCGCAGATGAAACTGCCGCATAAATACGCTACTCAGGCAGGCTTTGTCGGTTTTCTGGTCAGACGCATGGGCAGCCATCGTGTGATGCAGGTGGCCGGCAGCCTGACTTTCACCACACTGCTGGCGCTGGTGCCGCTGTTCACCATTGCGCTGACGGTGATATCCGCTTTCCCGGTGTTTGCCGATTACAGCACGCGTTTCAAGGTGATGCTGCTGTCCACCCTGGTGCCGGAATTCGCCGGCAAGGTGATATCCGTCTACATGCGCCAGTTTGCCGACAATGCAGAAAAGCTGACCGCAGCCGGCATCGTGATGCTGGGCGTGACGGCCTTGATGCTGATGTCCACCATCGAGCGCACCTTCAATGCCATCTGGAGCGTGCGCCGTGGCCGCCCCTGGCTGCAGCAGAGCATGGTGTACTGGACGGTGCTGACGCTGGGCCCGCTGGTGCTGGGCGGTGGTTTGCTGTCCTGGCGCTGGCTGCTCAAGTTCACCCGTTTTGAAAAGACCATGCCGCTGTTGGCCAGTACGGTCGAGGCCGGGGGCACCATTTTGCTGACCGGCATTGTCTTGTCGCTGCTGTACCGCATTGTGCCCAACCGCTTTGTCCCGATCCGTCATGCCGTGCTGGGCGCGATGATTACCGCGGTATTGCTGGAACTGACCAAGCTGCTGTTTGGCTACTACATCGGGCAGGTCGCCAATTACCAGCTGGTGTATGGCGCTTTTGCCAGCATTCCGATTTTCCTGCTGTGGGTGTACTGCCTGTGGATGGTGGTGCTGGCCGGTGCGGTATTCACCGCCTCCCTGTCTTACTGGGAAGGTGGGGCCTGGCGGCGCCGCTTTGAACCGCGCCGCCGTTTTCTGGATGCGGTAGAAGTATTGCTGATGCTGGATGCGGCCCAGGTGCAAGGCCGCAGCCTGACACCGGTACAGCTGCGCGAGCAGGTGAAGATCGGTTATGACGAACTGGGCCTGGTGCTGGACAAGCTGGCACAGCATGGTTACGTGCAGAAAGGCCAGCGTGATGGCTGGGTGCTGATGCGCAAACTGGCCAGCGTGCACTTGTCCGACCTGTTCCAGCTGTTTGTCTACCGGGCCGACCTGGCCAATGACGATGATGTCGGCCAGGGTATTGAAGCCTTGCTGGGCAGTGTCACCGAACGGCTTCAGACCGTGACGCTGGAGGATTTTGCCCGCCGGCTGGGGCGGAAGTAGTCGGTATTCTGGTAGAAGGCAGGGTTTTCATTGTCCGGCCACCAGCCCGGTATGCCCAGCAAGGGCAGCGGCCACAGCTGGCGCGGGCTGGCCAGCCAGTTGTCATCGGCCAGCAGCGCAGCCAGCCTGGCATCCAGCCAGGCCCGTTGCGCGTGTTCATCCAGCTGGAAAAATCCGGTGTCGACATCCAGCAGCAAGGCTTTGCCGCACCAGCCGATATGCGGCTGCAAGCCTACTTCGAAAATGGCGTGTCCCAGCGTATGCACGCTGATGTGCCGTCCCCAGGCGGCACGCTCATCGACAAACAGTCTTTGCCACTGCATGTCATCCAGTGCCTGGCCCAGTTCCGGACGGGCACAGGCCACGATCACCCCGCATTCATCCAGCAAGGTGGCGGCATCACGCCGTGGCCCGCGTTTTACCTCTCCACGGCCGATGGCGCGCACATGGCGCGCGTTCAGTGCCTCCTTGCTGCGCGGCCATGCCAGCCAGGCCAGCGCATTGAACCAGTCATGCCAGTTGTGGCTGCGGGTGGGCACTTCGCCGGTGCTGCCGATGTGCATTTCATAGTAGGCGTCTGCTTGCAGGTCACAGCAGAAACGCAGCTGCGCGGGGAGCTGGCAGCGCAGGCGGGCTTGTTGCAGCAGTTGGTCGTAGTCCTGTTGATCCGGCCAGTCCGCCAGCGGCAGCAGGGTGGCAAAATCGGCAACCGGCTGGTACAGCGGGTGGCTGAGGTAGTGCTTGCTCCAGTCTTTCACGGCAGCGGCCATTGCGGGAAAACGCGTATTCTAGAGCCACACCCGCCGGCTGCGATAGCCGCCTTGCCTGCTGCTGTCCGTCACACCACCTTGAGCGCCAGGTCATGGCATACCCGGTTGCGTCCCTCGTGCTTGGCCTGGTACAGCAGTTTGTCCGCCCGTTTGAGCAAGTCGTCCACATGCAAGTCGGTTTCGCGCAATAGCGTCATGCCCAGGCTGACGGTGTAATGGATTTGCTGGCCATTGACCGTCACCAGGCTGTCGCTGACGGCCTGGCGCAGGCGTTCGGCCGCGGCCAGTGCCGCGCTGCTGTCGGTGTTGGGCAAGATGGCGGCAAACTCTTCACCTCCCAGCCGCCCGGTCAGGTCACTGGTCCGCAAGACTTCACGACACAGGCGGGCAAAGTGGGTGATCACCTCATCACCGGCGGCATGGCCATATTGATCGTTGATGTTCTTGAAGTGGTCCAGATCCATCATCAGCACCGCCATCGGCGTCTGGTAGCGCTGGCAGCGCTTGAGTTCGCGCCCGGCTTGTTGCAGGAAGTGGCGACGGTTATCCAGATGGGTCAGTTCATCAATGGTGGCCAGTTGCACCAGCTTCTGTTCATGCAGGTCGCTTTGCAGGGCAATGGCGGTGATATGCGAGCTGCGGTACACCAGACGCATTTCCTCCGGGGTTGGCGTGCGTGGCTCGCTGTAATAAATGGCAAAAGTGCCCAGCAGCTCACGCTGGCTGCTAAACAGCGGTGTGGACCAGCACGCACGCAGCGCAAAGCGGCGCGTCAGTTCCAGATAGGGCTGCCACAAGGGGCTGCTTTCCATATCCTCTACAATGATGGTGCGCTTCCAGTAGGCGGCGGTGCCGCAGGAGCCGACTTCCGGGCCGATGGCGATGCCCTCTATCCGGGAGGTGTAGCCCGCAGGCAGTCCGGGGCCGGATGCCACATGCAGGTGCTGGCCGTCTTCGGTCAGCAGCATCACCGAACAGCGTCCTCCCGCCAGCTGGGTCTCAATCATGGTGCAGATCTGCGCCAGCGTGTCTTCCAGCGGCTGATTGGAGGCAATCATCTCCATCACGGCGTTTTCTTCACTGAGCAGGCGCTGGGCCAGTCGACTGTCGGTGACTTCCCGGTCCACTGACAGGATGCTGGTGAGCTTGCCCTGGCTGTCGAATTCGGGAAACAGCCGGGTTTCGAAGATATGACGCCGGTTGAGCAGCAGCAATTCCATCTCGAAACAGCGTGGCTGCCCGGTGTCGATCAGCGTCTGGCATTCGCTTTCAAACTGCTGGACGATATCGGCGGGCCAGCCTTTTTCCGCCATGGTCTTGCCGATGTGTTCATCGCGGATCAGCGGTGAATAACGGCTGACACTGCGGTTGATGAACTGGCAGCGCAGCGACAGATCGTAACGGGCAATGATGTCGCTGGAGTTCTCCACCAGCGTGCGGAACTCCTGCTCCCGCCGGCGGATGGCCGCCTCGGCCAGTTTGCGCGGGGTGATGACCTGGCTGAGGGCCAGCACGCGATGCGTATCGTCCGCACAGTCCTTGCCCTGCAGGATTTGCTCCAGCCATTCCCAGTGCTGTTTTTCGTGGCGGATACGGTATTCCAGCTCCTGGCTGGTCTGCCCGCTGTGGGCGATGGCTTGCAGGGCGTTTTCCAGCAGCGCTCTGTCATCCGGGTGCACACGCTCCAGCCAGTCGCCCAGATCCAGCTGCATGTCGCTGGCTGGCAGGCCCAGCAGGGTGGACAGGGCTGCGGGTGAGCCTTGTACCAGGTTCTTGTCGAGGTCGAATTCGCACAGGCCGATGCGTGCGCCTTGCATGGCGGTCAGCATGGCCTGGGCTTGCGGTACGGCCAGTACCGCCTCGTCAAGCGCATGCAGCTGGATGATGCGCCAGCGCGCGGGCAGGAATTCCGCCGGCAGCACCAGTTGCTGAATGCCCAGCCGGGTATGGCCGCAGCGCTCATCGGTCCACACCAGGGGCTGGGAGCTAGCCAGCAGTGCAGTCTGTTGCTGCAAGCGTGCGTACAGTATTTCGGGCAAGCGCTGGTCCGGGCCGATATCCAGCCACTTGGCACAGGCATCCCCGGCAGCCTGTACCCGGCCCTGTTCGTCCAGAACCAGCATGGCTGTGCCGGAATGCTGCACATTGAAACGCAGGGAATCCTCCTGCAACTGGCGCAGGCGCCAGCGTTGCCAGAAACTGCCCAGCCATGCTGCCAACGCCAAACCCGCGATGCATAGCAACGGCCATTCCCATGGAGTTTTGATGGCAGGTGCCGCCCATGCAGAACTACTGAACAGCAGCAGGGCGCTGCCAGACCGGATGACATGGTTGCCGGTATTTGCGCTCAATTTATCCAAATGCCTACCCGCCGCTTTCTGATGCCGCCCCTGTTAACGTTTGTGCGGGGCTTTACTTCATCATGGCATCTGATACAGAAATTGTGATGATGAAAATCAGACTGCATATGCTGTGGTCGTCGTTTTTGTGCAACAAATAAAGTATGCTGTGCCGATTGTTGCGGAGTGTTGCATGGATTATTTCCCGATTTTTCTCAAGCTGCAGGATGCCGCCTGCCTGGTGGTGGGCGGGGGCGATGTCGCCCTGCGCAAGGTGCGTTTGCTCAAGGCTGCCGGTGCACGCCTGACAGTACTTGCGCCGGAAGTCACGGCCGAACTGGCCCAGATGATTGAACGGGGCGAGCTGGAGTGGCTGCCGGAGCGGTTTGAGGCATCCCGCGTGGCCGGCATGCGGCTGGTGGTTGCGGCCACCAATTTGCGGGAGGTCAACCAGCAAGTATCAGCCGCGGCGCAAGAGCAGAATATTCCGGTCAATGTGGTGGATGATCCGGAGCTCTCCACCTACATCACGCCGGCCATCATCGACCGCTCGCCGCTGGTGATTGCCGTGTCATCCGGCGGTGCCGTTCCGGTGCTGGCCCGTCTGGTACGGGCACGGCTGGAGAGCATCATTCCCGCCGGTTTCGGCCTGCTGGCCGCATTTTCGGCACGCTTTCGCGACCGGGTAAAGGCCCGCTTTGCCGACGTGGAGTCACGCCGCATTTTCTGGGAAAACGTGCTGGAAGGACCGATTGCCGAAGCGGTGATGAATGGTCGCGAGGCGGTTGCCAGCGCCGAAATGGAGCAGTGCCTGGCTTCGGCTGAAGACCGCCCCAGTGGTGCGGTGTATCTGGTAGGTGCCGGACCGGGCAATCCCGATCTGCTTACCTTCCGTGCCCTGCGCCTGATGCAGCAGGCCGATGTGGTGCTGCATGACAACCTGGTTGCGCCGGAATTGCTGGAGCTGGTGCGGCGCGATGCCGAGCGCATCTATGTGGGCAAGGCCCGTGCCAATCACACCTTGCCGCAAGAGGACATCAATCAGCTGATGGTGCGCCTGGCCAGCGAAGGCCGCCGCGTATTGCGCTTGAAAGGCGGCGATCCGTTTACTTTTGGCCGTGGTGGTGAGGAAATCGAAACCCTGGCCGCCCACGGCATTCCGTTTGAAGTAGTGCCGGGCATTACCTCGGCAAATGGCGCAGCCAGCTATGCCGGTATACCCTTGACCCATCGTGATCATGCCCAGTCGGTGACTTTTGTCACTGGCCACAAGAAAGACGGCAGCATCGATCTGGACTGGCCTGCCCTTACCCGGCCGGACCAGACCGTGGTGGTGTACATGGGGCTGACCATGGCGGCTGATTTGTGTGCGGCCTTCATCGCCCACGGCAAACCGGCGGATACCCCGGCGGCGGTCATCGAATGGGCCACCACCACGCGTCAGCGCACGCTGACCGGAACGCTGGAAAGCCTGCCGGCGCTGATTTCTTCCTATGGTGTTGCGTCGCCAGCGCTTATCATTGTGGGCAGCGTTGTCACGCTGGCAGATAAACTGGCCTGGTTCCGCCGTGTGGAAAACGGGCCTGCTACAATGGCGGATTCGCAGCAGAAATGAGCGCAGCCTGCCCCCGGGGCAGCTGTGTGCCGATCATCGTTACGGACAAGAAGACGCGGGCATGGTAGGTGTATTGGTCATATCGCATGGCAATCTGGGCGCTTGTCTACTGGACTGCGCCCGGCATGTATTAGGACGGGACCCGGACAATATCGCCACGCTGGCGGTAGAAAAAACCGAGGATCCGGATCAGAAACTGGTCGAGGCTTCTGCGCTGGTGGCACGCCTGGAACAAGGCGATGGCGTAGTGGTACTGACTGATATGTATGGTGGCACACCATCCAATATTGCCAGCCGGCTGATCGACCCGGGCAAGGTGGAAGCCGTTGCCGGGGTCAGTCTGCCCATGCTGGTGCGTGCGCTCAGCTATAGCAGCCAACCGCTGGAAATCGTGGTCAGCAAAGCCATTACCGGTGGGTTGGAGGGCGTGCTTTATATTCTTCCAGGGGACGGTAATGCTGCGCGTTGAAATACAAATTATCAATAAACTTGGCCTGCATGCGCGGGCTTCGAGTAAATTCACCCAGCTGGCCAGCCGCTTCAAGAGCGATGTGGGCATTGCCCGCAACGGCAGGCGTGTCAACGGCAAGAGCATCATGGGCGTGATGATGCTGGCTGCGGCCAAGGGGGCTACCGTGGAGCTGGATGTGGATGGTCCGGACGAGCAGGAAGCGCTGGATGCGCTGGTGGCACTGATCAACAATCGTTTTGACGAGGCTGAATGAATCAGCCCGCTTGAGGAGGGGATGGGACGATGAATATCACCCTGCACGGTGTAGCCATTGGTGGCGGCATCGCCATTGGCCGGGCCCATCTCATCTCGCGCAGCATGGACGATGTGGCGCATTACGGCCTGGAAGAGAAGGACATTCCGGCCGAAATGGCGCGCTTTGACGAAGCCGTCCGTGCCACGCGCAAGGAACTGGAGATGCTGTGGGGCAGCATCCCGGAAAATGCCCCGGCCGAGCTGGGCGCCTTCCTGTCCTTGCACATCATGTTGCTGGGCGACGTCACCATTTCGCGCGAACCGCGTGAAATCATCGAAAAGCAGCACTGCAATGCCGAATGGGCGCTGAAACTGCAATGCGACTTGCTGGTGGAGCAGTTTGACGCCATCGAGGAAGACTACCTGCGCGAACGCAAGAACGACGTGCTGCAGGTGGTGGAACGCATTTTCAAGAATCTGGACGGCCACACGCCGCAACTGCCGGCACCGGGCGACCTGCTGGACGACACCATCCTGGTGGCACACGACCTGTCACCTGCCGACATGGTGTATTTCAAGGATTCCAGCTTTGCTGCCTTTGTCACCGATGTGGGCGGCGCGACTTCACACACCGCCATTCTGGGGCGCAGCCTCGACCTGCCCTCCGTTATCGCTCTGCACCATGCGCGTGAGCTGATCCGCGAGGAAGAACAGATCATCGTCGATGGCCAGCAAGGCGTGCTGATCATCAACCCGGACGAACTGGTGCTGAGCGAGTACCGCCGGCGTCAGCGTGCCTGGCGCGACGCCAAGCGCAAGCTGTCCTCCATCCGCAAATCCGATGCCAAAACCAAAGATGGCACGGTGATCGAACTGCTGGCCAATATCGAGCTGCCACAGGATGTGGACGTGGTAAAAGGCTCCGGCGCAGCCGGGGTGGGGCTGTTCCGCAGCGAGTTCCTGTTTCTGGGGCGCGACACCCTGCCTACCGAGGACGAACAGTTCGAGGCCTACCGCAAGGTGGCTGAAGACATGAAAGGCCTGCCAGTCACCATCCGCACCATGGACCTGGGGGCCGACAAGAACCCCAAGTGGCTGAACCATGATGTGGCGGACAACCCGGCGCTGGGCCTCACCGGCATTCGCCTGTGCCTGGCCGAGCCACTGATGTTCCGTGCCCAGCTGCGGGCGCTGTTGCGCGCCTCGCACTATGGCAAGGTGAAAATCCTGTTCCCCATGCTCAATTCACTGGGCGAACTCAAGCAGTCCATTGCCCAGCTGGATTACGCCAAGCAGGAGTTGCACGAAGAAGGCCTGCCATTCGATGAAAAGGTGGAAGTAGGCGCGATGATTGAAATCCCGTCCGCCGCACTGGTGGTGGGGAGTTTCATCAAGTACGTCGATTTCCTGTCCATCGGCACCAACGACCTGATCCAGTACACCCTGGCCATCGACCGTAACGACGATTCGGTCAGCCACCTGTACGACCCGGTGCATCCGGCGGTGCTCAAGCTCATCCTGCATACCATCCGCACCGGCATCAAGGGTGGGGTACCGGTATCGGTGTGCGGCGAGATGGCGGGCGACCCGCGCCTGACCCGCCTGCTGCTGGGCATGGGACTGCGCAAGTTCTCCATGCATCCGGCCAGCCTGCTCTCGGTCAAGCGCATGGTGCTCAACACCCATCTGGACGATATCGCGCCCATTGCGGGGCGCATGCTTCGATCCGAAGACCCTGATAAAATCGCCGATCTTTTGCAACTGCTGAATGCCGAGCCGGATGCCTGATCCGGCTTTTTTCACCCTATCTATGCTGAACGACTCCATCGATCTGAACCAGGTGCGCCGCGTCTTGGTCATCAAACTGCGCCACCATGGGGATGTGCTGCTCACCTCTCCGGTGTTCAACGTCCTCAAACAGCAGGCTCCGCAGCTGGAAATCGATGCGCTGGTGTATCGGGATACGCAGGAAATGCTCAGCCTGCATCCTGCCATCAGCCAGTTGCACACCATAGACCGCAACTGGAAAAAGCTGGGCCTCATCGGTCAGTGCAAGGCCGAGCTGGGGCTGATCAACCGGCTGCGTCAGCGCCAGTACGACCTGGTCATCACCCTGACCGAACACAAGCGCGGCGCCTGGCTGGTCCGCCTGCTGTCACCACGCTGGTCGGTGGGGCCGGATGGCCCGTATGGCAAGATGTTCCGCAAGAGCTTCACCCACCGTTATTTGCAGGTGCCGGGCAACCGCCGCCATACCATTGAAATCCATCTGGATGCGCTGCGGCGTATCGGGGTATATCCGGCAGAACAACAGCGTCAGCTGACTCTGGTGGCCGGGCATAATGCCGAGGCTACGCTGGCTGCCAAGCTGGAACAGCAAGACTTGCAGGCCGGGCAGTACATTCTGGTGCACCCCACCTCGCGCTGGTTGTTCAAGAGCTGGACGGTGGAAAACATGGCCGCGCTGATCAACACCCTGCAGCAGCGTGGCCAGCGCGTACTGCTGACGGCAGCGCCCAGCCCGGATGAAATGGCCATGCTGGCTGATATCCAGTCACGGCTGACGCAGCCGGTTGCCAGCCTGGCCGGCCAGCTGACCCTGAAGGAGCTCGCCGCAGCCATCGACAATGCACGCCTGTACATCGGCGTGGATTCGGTGCCCATGCATATTGCGTCGGCCATGAAAACTCCCTGTGTGGCGCTGTTTGGTCCGTCCGGTGACATCGAATGGGGGCCGTGGCAGGTGCCGCACCGCGTGGTTGCTGCCCGTGTGCCCTGTCGTCCTTGTGGTAACGCTGGTTGCGGTGGCGGCTGGAACAGCGAATGCCTGAAGCTGATCAGCCTGCAACAAGTGCTGGACGCGGTGGATGCCGTGCTGGGAGAAACCGCATGAGCCGACTGGCCATTGTGCGGCAGAAATACAATCCGGCCGGTGGGGCAGAACGGATTGTCAGCGCCATTCTGGGCCAGCTCAAACAGCAGGACGAACTGCAGCCGGTGCTGATCAACCGTAACTGGGAACAACTGGATGGCGTGGCCGTGTGTCGCGTCAATCCCTTCTATCTGGGCAGCATCTGGCGTGACTGGAGCTTTGCCCGCGCCGCGCGCCGCGCCTGGCTGCAGATGGGGGCCGATCTGGTGCAGTCCCACGAACGCATTCCGGGCTGCCATATCTTCCGTGCCGGCGATGGGGTGCATGCTGCCTGGCTGGCTGCCCGCGCCGAAGGCAAGGGCTGGTGGCACAAGCTGTCGGTCTGGTGTAATCCCTATCATCATTTCATGCTGCGCATGGAGCGCGCCATGTTCAGTCATCCGGCCTTGCGCACGGTGATTTGCAATTCGGAGATGGTGAAACAGGACGTATTGCAGCGTTTCCCGCTCCGGCCAGAGCAGTGTGTGGTGATTCATAACGGCGTGGATGCACAGCGGTTCAACCCTGCAGCTGCCCGCCAACAGCGCAGCACACTGCGGGCGCAATACGGTATTCCCCCGGCGGCACCGCTGCTGGTGTATGTCGGTTCAGGTTTTGAGCGCAAGGGTGTGGCGCAGGCGCTGCGTGCCATCCAGCCTCATCCGGATGTATGGCTGGTGGTGGTGGGGGGCGACAAGAAACTGGCCGCTTACCGGCAACTGGCCAGCCAGTTGGGTATTGCCGGACGGGTGGTGTTTACCGGCCCGCAAAAAGATGTGCTCAGCCATTACGGCATGGCCGACGGTTTTATTCTGCCCACCATGTACGAACCGTTCGGCTCGGTGGTGGGGGAAGCCATGGCGTGCGGGCTGCCGGTGCTTACCAGTACCCGCTGTGGTGGTGCCGAGTGGGTGAGCCCGGCTACCGGCTGGCTGGCCGCCCCGCACGATACTGCAGCCTGGCAACGCAATGTGGCTGCCTGGCTGGCAGCACAGGACAGTTGGCCGACCATGGCAGCCCAGGCCCGCCAGCGGGTGGAAGGCCAAACCGAGCAGCATATGGTGGCGCAAATGCTGGCCTTGTACCGCAGCCTGCTGTCAGACCAGCACGGCCATGCATCCCAAGCAGTGAGGCCGACATGATGAAGGCGAGCCGATTTCCCGGCCGGGCGCTGATTTTCCTGTCCCTGTTATTACGTCTGCCCTGGCAATGGTTACGGCGCAAGCCACGGCCTGAACAAGTACAGCGTGTACTGATCCTGCACCAGTTCCTGCTGGGCGATGCGCTGATGGCCACCAGCCTGCTGGCCAAAGCCAGACAGTGTTATCCACAGGCCGACATCGTGATGGCCTGCCCACCAGGTCAGGCAGCGCTTTATGCTGGTCAACCTTATGGTGTGCGGGCTTTTGGCTGGCATATCCGCAACTTTGCCTCGGTGTGCCAGTTGTTTGCCATGCCGCGGTTTGATTTGGTGCTGCTGATGGGGGAAAACCGGCTGAGTTATCTGGCACGTGCCATCGGGGCGCGCTGGATTGTCGGCTTTGCCGCTGAACAACCCGCACACAAGAACTGGCTGCTGGACGAGGCTGTTCCCTATGCCCAGGAGCCGGAATCCTGGACCGAGACCGCCGCCAGACTGGTGGAAGGGCCGGAACCTGCTCCTTATCAGTTGGCCGACTGGCCGATGCCGCCGCAGAGCCTGCCAGCCTTGCCGGACAACTATATCGTACTGCATGTGGGGGCCAGCTCGGCCACCCGCTTCTGGCCTGCTGAACACTGGCGGGCACTGGCGGATGCCATTCGTGCCGCCCAGCTGTCTGTGGTGTGGTCTTGCGGGCCAGGCGAGGATGCCCTGCAGCGCCAAATCGACCCGCCTGCCAGTGATGTACGCATGGCTGGTTGCCTGAGCCTGCTGCAACTGCGTCAGCTGTTGGCCGGTGCGCGCGCCTGTGTTTGCCCTGATACCGGTGTGGCGCATCTGGCCAAGGTAGCCGGTACGCCATTGCTGATGCTGTTTGGCCCCGGCAGCGAAGTGTTGTTTGGTGCCAGCCGTTTCTTTGCGCACCATCACTGCCTGGGGGTAGGGCCTGCCATCTTCCCCTGCCGTAACCAGCGCAGTGTGCACCATCGCGATGTGGACTGGGCTTTGCGCTGTTTCCGCCGTTTTGGCAACGGTGCCAATGAATGTCGTCGTGCCCTGTGCATGGAAGCCATCAGCAGCGCCGAGGCATGGCAAACCCTGCAACAGCTGCTGCGTATCAGCCAGCCAGCCGGCGCTGCCGAAGGAAATCATCATGACTGACTGGGTGTTGTTTACCGAGTCATCCGACAATGTGGGTGGCCAGGAGCTGCAACTGATGCAGCAAATGCGTCAGATGCAGTCGCATGGCCTGCGCACCATGCTGGCCTGCCGTCCCGGTAGCCGGGTGGAGCAGGTTGCCTTGCAACAAGGGCTGTCGGTGCTGCCGGTGCGCTTCCGTAACAGCCTGCACCTGCCCTCCATTGCCATTTTGCGGCGCTGGATCAGCCGGCATCAGCCGCGTCTGGCCATTTGCCACAGCGGGCATGACAGTAATAACCTGACCATTGCCGCGCGCCTGGTATGGCATCGGCCGTTCCTGCTGCGCTCGCGTACCTATCAGCCGGGCAAGCCTTCGGCATGGTCCTATAACCGGCTGGTGGATGCCACCATGGTGCCCAGTCATTACCTGCGTGATGCCTTGCTGCAGAATCCGGCCATCCGGCCCGAGCGCATCCACGTGGTGTATCCGGGGATAGACTTCGCCGGGCTGGATGCTGCCGTTGATCAGGCGGTGCCACCTCATATTGCCAGCTGGCTGGCGGCAGATGACAGCCCGGTGCTGCTGCATGCCGCCATGCTGCGCGGTGAAAAGGGGCATCTGACCATCCTGCAAGCAATGAATATCCTGCGTGACAGCCATCCGCACTGGCGCTATCTGGTGGCGGGCGATGGGGTGGCAAAGGCAGATATCGAGACTGAAATCCAGCGCCTGGGTTTGCAGTCGCGCGTGCTGCTGGCCGGCGTGGTATCCCCGGTGGCACCGCTGTATAGGCGTGCGGACCTGCTGCTGATGCCATCCACCTACGAGCCGCTGGGCATGTCGCAAATCGAAGCACTGGCCTTGCACTGCCCGGTGCTGGCCAGCAATACCGGGGGCATTCCGGAAACAGTAAAGCATGGCCAGACCGGCACCCTGGTGGAAGCCGGCAACGCCCAGGCCTGGGCGGACGCGATTGCCAGCGCGCTGGATGCGATGCCGCAGCAGCGTGTCATGGCGGCGGCCGGTTCGCAGGATGTCCGGCAACGCTTTGCGCCGGACAGCAATCTGCAGCAGATCATGGCCTTGAGCGGGCTTTCCGGCCTGCTGGCCGCATCACATTGAACTGATTGGACTATCAACTTGAAACATAGCTGGCCCATCTACCGACGACTGCTGGGTTACCTGGCCCAGTACTGGAAAGTATTCGCCCTGTCATTGGTCTCCATGACCATTGCCGCGCTGACCGAACCGGCGTTTGCCCGGCTGATGAAACCGCTGATTGATGGCGGCTTTGTCAACAAGGACCCAAAGGCCATTGTCTGGGTGCCGATGGCCATTGTCGGGGTATTCCTGGTGCGCGGCATCACCAGTTTCATCAACGAATACACCTCCAGCTGGCTGGCCGGGCATCTGGTACAAACCCTGCGCCAGCAAATGTTTGCCAAGATGTTGCGCCTGCCGGTGCCGTATTACGCCGACAATCAGTCCGGCCGCCTGGTGTCGCGCATCTCCTTTGATGTCAATCAGGTGACCGAAGCAGGTTTCAATGTCATCACCGTCACGGTCAAGGACGGGGTGACTGCTGTCAGCCTGCTGGCCTGGCTGCTGTATATCGACTGGCAACTGACCATCATCTGCCTGGTGGTGATGCCGGTGGTCACCGTCTGCATGCGCATGGTGGCCAAGCGTCTGCGTGGTCTGGCGCTGGAAAATCAGCAACACATGGCCGACCTGACCCAGATTCTGGGTGAAGGGGTGGATTGTCAGAAAGTCATCAAGGTTTATGGTGGCGAGGAATATGAAGAAAGCCGCTTCAATGCTGCAGCCCAGGCCATCCGCCGCAACGGGGTGAAGCAGAGCGCGGCCAGTTCGGCCAATACCGGGGTGACCCAGCTGATGATTGCCTGTGCGCTGGCCGCCATCCTGTATTTTGCCGCCTTGCGTGCCCAGCATGGATCATTCACCGCCGGTGACTTCATGTCCTTCCTCACCGCCATGATGCTGCTGTTCGCACCGGTGAAGCGGATTACCGGCATTTCCCAGGCCATGCAGCGGGGCCTGGCAGCAGCGCAAAGTGTATTCGATTTCCTGGACGAGGCGGGCGAGCCGGATCACGGTACGCGCCGTCTACCACAAACCCAGGGCCGACTGCGCTTTGATAATGTGTCTTTCCGCTATCCGAATGCCGAACGCGATGTGTTGCAGCAGGTCAGCCTGGAGGTGAATTCGGGTGAAACCGTGGCGCTGGTGGGTTCTTCCGGCAGCGGCAAAACCACGCTGGTCAGCCTGATTCCGCGTTTTTACCAGCCCTTGTCCGGGCAGATCACGCTGGATGGCATTGCATTGGATGACATTGTGCTGGCTGATCTGCGCCAGCATATCGCCATGGTGAGTCAGGATGTGGTGCTGTTCAACGACACTGTAGCCGCCAATATCGCCTATGGCGCACGCGATAACATTACCCGCGAGCAGATCATTGAAGCGGCACGTGCGGCTAATGCGCTGGAGTTCATTGAGGCGATGCCGGAAGGGCTGGATACCCAGATTGGCGAGAACGGAGTGCGCCTGTCAGGTGGCCAGCGTCAACGTCTGGCCATTGCCCGTGCACTGCTGAAAAATGCCCCATTGCTGATTCTGGACGAAGCGACCTCTGCACTGGATACCCAATCCGAACGACTGGTACAGGCCGCGTTGGAAAACCTGATGAAGAACCGTACCACCATCGTGATTGCCCACCGCCTGTCCACCATCGAGAATGCCGACCGCATCATCGTGATGCATCAGGGCAAGGTGGCGGAGCAGGGCAGTCATCAGCAGTTGATGCAGCAGGATGGTATCTACGCACGTCTGCACAGCTTGCAGTTCCGCGAGCCGGAAGCTGACGCCAGCTGAGTTTCCCCCAGCTGAATTTCCAATCGTCACAGGACAAAACAAGACAGGCTGCCCTCGGGCAGCCTGTTTCTTTGCGATGGCATCACGCCTTGGCGGCGAACAGTGGATCCTGCGGTGCCAGCAGCCGGCCATTTTCCTGAATGGTGCGCCATACCGGCTGATCCTTCACCTGGGCCTGTACATCTCGCGCCAGACGGCAGTAGGCTTTGCAGTTACCTGCCGAGGAATAGGCACGCAGCAGCGTCACCTTGATGGAAAGATTCTGTGGCTCATCTTTCATCGCCTCTTTCAGTACCCGCACTGCATCGCTGCTGCGGCCGTAAGCCAGAAACACCTCGGCCTCACCGACAGGGTCGATACCCCGCGCACGCGGTTTCTTGTAAGTTGCCTTGCGCCAGACACGGCGGGCAAGACCATAAGTACACATCAGGCCAAAACTGGCGACCAAGGCTGTTATTGCATCCACCGCGGCTTCCCTCCGAGATTCTCTCTCTGCTTGAATTATGCAGTCGATTATTCGGGGAGGCGTGCAGGGCCGCAATCCGTAAAAATCCTTAATAGGGTCAAGGTTTCCGTGGTGACGGTCTCAAACACCCTGCCGGCCCAGCGCCGGATTGATGTGCGAGGACTGGAACAGCTGCTCCAGCAGCGCGGTGGGCAGCCCGGCTTGAATCACGGCCTGCCCCAGTTGCTTGAGCAGGACAAAGCGGATGACGCCGCTTTCCACTTTCTTGTCGTGGCCCATGTGGCGCATCCATTCCTCAAGGCCGAAGTCGGGGCTCTGTACCGGTAACCCGGCAGCGGCAATCAGTGTCACCACCCGCTGGACATCTTGCGCACTCAGCCAGCCCAGTGCCTGTGACGCGGCAGCAGCCAGCACCATGCCAGCCCCGACGGCCTCGCCATGCAGCCATGCGCCATAACCCAGGCCGGCTTCGATGGCGTGGCCAAAGGTATGACCAAGATTGAGCAAGGCGCGCACGCCCTGTTCTTTTTCATCCTGGCCGACAATTTCAGCTTTCATTTCACAGGAACGGCGTACGGCGTATTGCAGCGCTGCCGGGTCGCGCGCACGCAGTTTGTCCATATTGGCTTCCAGCCAGGCGAGGAAGTCGGTATCGCCCAGCAAGCCATACTTGATGACTTCAGCAATACCGGCCGACAGTTCCCGCTCGGGCAGGGTGGCCAGCAGATCCATGTCGGCCAGCACCATGCGGGGCTGGTAGAAGGCACCAATCATGTTTTTGCCCAGCGGATGGTTGATGGCCGTCTTGCCCCCAACAGAAGAGTCAACCTGCGCCAGCAAGGTGGTGGGAATCTGGATGAAGGGCGCACCGCGCTGGTAGCAGGCGGCGGCAAAGCCGGTCATGTCGCCCACCACACCGCCACCGAGGGCAATCAGCGTGGTTTTGCGTTCGGCATTGTGGCTGAGCAGGGCGTCGAAGATCAGGTTCAGCGTCTGCCAGTTCTTGTTTGCCTCACCGTCCGGCAACACCACCGGAATGCAATGCACGCCGAGGCGTTCCAATTGTCGGGTCAGACGCTCCAGGTAGAGTGGGGCAACAACGTCGTTGGTGACGATGGCAACCTGGGGAATGGGCAGGTGCGGCAGGATCAGTTCAACCTGATCAAGCAGTCCGTGGCCAATGTGAATGGGGTAGCGGGTATCCGGCAGGGTCAGGTCTAGCGTAATCATGCGTCAGGTCTTGGCTGGAATGTTATGCAGCTGGTCGAGCAGGCGGCTGACCAGCAGGTTGACGTTCTGTTGCGAGGTATCAACCACGATGTCGGCGACTTCGCGGTACAAGGGGTCGCGCTGCTCGAGCAGACTTTGCAGTTTGGCACGCGGGTCGGCGGTTTGCAGCAGCGGGCGGTTCTTGTCGTGCATGGTGCGCGCCAGCAGGTCGTCAATGGAGGCGCGCAGGTAGATCACCACGCCATGTCTTGACAGCTCGGCCCGGTTTTCCGGACGCAGTACGGCGCCCCCACCGGTGGCCAGCACGATATTGTTCATTTTTGCCAGATCGGCAATCACGCTGCTTTCACGGTCGCGAAAGCGCAGCTCGCCTTCTATCTCGAAAATGGTGGCAACGCGAACGCCAGTGCGCGCCTCGATTTCATGATCCGAGTCGTAGAAGGTCTTGCCGGTCTTGCGTGCCAGTGCCCTGCCAACGGTGGTCTTGCCGGCACCCATCAGCCCGACAAGAAAAAAATTGCCTGCCATGTTCTCCATGGCAGGCATTGTAGCTGATGCTGGCTGGGTCTGTCTGCGCGGGCAGAGGACAAAATGCGCGCAGATGCCCAGTGTTCAGCGATTTTGCAGGTTCAGGTCTTCCACCACCTTCGGCGTGATGAATACCAGCAGCTCGGTGCGGTTGTTCTTGTCCACCTTGCTGCGGAACAGCGCGCCCAGGAAGGGGATGTCACCCAGCAGCGGTACCTTGTTGATCGTGGTATCCAGTGTTTGCTGGTAAATACCGCCAATCACCACGGTGCCGCCGTTTTCCACCATCACCTGGGTTTTCACCACCTTGGTGTCGATGGCCGGGGTGCTGTTGACAAACAAGGTGCTGCTGACGCTGTCCTTGTTGATCTGGATTTCCATCAGCACACGGTTGTCCGGTGTGATTTGCGGGGTCACTTTCAGGCTGAGGTTGGCCTTTTTGAACGATACGGATGTTGCACCGCTGGAGCTGGCTTCCTGATACGGAATTTCCGTACCCTGTTCGATGCTGGCCTCTACCCGGTCGGCAGTCATGATGCGCGGACTGGCCAGAATCTTGCCCTTGTCGGCGGTTTCCATTGCATCCAGTTCCAGGCCAATGGCGGCACGCGAACCAGCACCAAAAACGGCGCCGATGGAGTTATAGGTACCGGACAGGCCCAGGTTTACCCCGGAGGTCAGAGGGATGGTGCCAGTAGTCGTTCCGCGAGCGATATTGAAGCTGGTGGTGGCATCAGCCAGCGAGCCGCCAATACTGGTACCGCCACTGGCGCGTGCCACATTGAGTTTCACCCCCAGGCTCTTGCTCCAGTTGTCGGTGGCTTCGACGATACGTGCTTCAATCAGCACCTGCTTGACCGGAATGTCGGTCTTGGTCACCAGATCGCGGATCTTGTCGATCACGGTCTGGGTGTCGTTGATGATCAGGGTATTGGTTTTCGGGTCGATCATGAAGCTGCCACGGGCCGACAGCAGGCCGTTGCCGCCGCTATTACCCGTTGCATTGGAGCCGGCGGTGGTGGTGCTGCCATCCAGAATCTTCTTGAAGTCTTCGGCCGAACGATAGCGCAGGACAAAGGTTTCCGAGCGGATGGGCTCCAGCGCATTGAGCTGTTGCTTGCCTTCCAGAATCTGCTTGTCGCGGTTGAGCAGCTCTTCACGCGGGGCAATATTGATGATGTTGCCATTGCGGCGCTGATCCAGACCCTTGGTTTGCAGAATCAGGTCCAGCGCCTGATCCCACGGCACGTCTTTCAGGCGCAGCGTGATATTGCCGGTGACCGAGTCACTGGTGACGATGTTCAGCCCGGTGAACTCGGCAATCACCTGCAACACGGTGCGCACTTCAATGTTCTGGAAGTTGAGCGACAGCTTGTCGCCCTTGTATTGCGGCTTGCTGTTCAGCTCGTTCTTGCTGGCACTTTCCACCACGGCCTTGCGTACTTCCACCACCAGCTTGCGTTCGGTCTGGTAGGAGGAGAATTCCCAGTCACCCTGCGGTTGAATCAGTACACGGCTGTTGCGGCCCTGATTGCTGGCAATCACCTTGTCCACAGGTGTGGCAAAGTCGCTGACATCCATGCGCTTTTCCAGCGAACGCGGCAGATTGGCACCCATCACGTCCAGCACCAGGTTTTTGCCTTCACGACGGATATCAACCGGCGTGCTCTCGGTTGGCAGGTTGATTTCCACCCGGCCCTCGCCGCCACGGCCACGACGGAAGTCAAGACCCAGCGGGGTGGTGGCCACGGCAGCTTGCGCACTGGCCTGGGCGGCAGCGGAAGCGGTGCTGGCCGGCTGTTCTTGCGAAGTGGCCGACTGCTGCGGGGAAGACATGCTGTTGTTGATGCGCACCAGCAGCTTGTTGCCGGAGACGCTGGTGCTGTAGGACACGTTGTGTGCCAGGTTCAGCACCAGGCGGGAGCGGCCGTTAGCCTCAACCGCGACAGCGGACTTGACGATGGGGTTGCCCAGCTCAACCGTGTTCTTCGGCAGCTTCACCTGCGTATCGGCAAAGTCGAAGGCGACACGCGCCGGGTTGGCAATGGCGAAGCTGTTGGGCTTGCTGGCCGGCCCGTCAAAGGTGATCTGCAGCAACTGGGCATCGCCATCGGTCTGGGCGATGTCGATCGCGGTGATGGATGCTGCATGGGCAATGGAAAATGCAATGGACAGACCCAGCCCCGACAACAGTTTGATTGAATGGTTTTTCATTATTTCTGCCCTTGTTCATCCAGGTACATGCTGGTTTCGCGTTGTACCCATTCTCCGTTCAGATCTTCCACGGTCTCGGAAAGTACTAGTTCGGTATCGCTGATACGTTTGATCTGGCCGAAATTGGGGCCAATGAAATTACCCGGTTGCACGCGGTAGATACTGCCTTCCGGAGTGCGGATCAAGGCATAGGTAATATTGTTGCGCTTGAGCAAGCCGGTCATTTTCAGCTTGTCCAGATCATAGTTTTCCAGCAGTTCGCGCGGGCGCTTGAAGTCGGGCGCGTTGGCCGAGTTCTGTCGTTTTGCCATTTGCAGCTTGACCGGGTTGAACGGATCGGGCAGATCAAACGCATTGTAGGCAAACGGCTGGTAGCTCTGTGCCTGGGGCAGGGGGTCGATCTGACCGCGCAAACCCTGGCTGGCCTGCAACATCCAGGCATGCAGGTCATCGGTATTGCTGCCACTGCAGGCGGTCAGCAGCAGCGGGCACAGCAAGATGGCGTAAGTTTTTTTCAGCATGAAGTCACACTCACTTCTTCGGCGGCTGTGCCGCTGCGATGCGCTCTTCCGGCTCCAGCGACCGATAGGTCTTGGCCGTGGCTTCCATGGTCATGCGTGCAGCATCCTTGCCCTGGCCCGGAGTCAGCTTGATGTCGCCGATGGTGACAATGCGCGAGAGCTGTGCCACATCGCTGACAAAGGCGGCCAGGTCGTTGTAGCTGCCGGTCAGGCGGATGGCGATCGGCACTTCCGCCATTTCGGCAGTCTTCACCTCGCCGCTGGGGCGGAACAGGTCAAACTGCAGTCCGCGACCGATGCCGGCCTGGTTGATTTCGGTCAGCAGGGCATCCATTTCTGCCTTGGTAGGCAACTGTTTGAGCAGGGCACCGAAGGACAGCTGGATTTCTTTCAATTGCTGTTGCAGCGCTTCCAGGTTGATGGCCTGGCGCTTTTTGTCGACGAAGGTTTGCTTGAGCTGTTCTTCCTGTTGCTGGGCATTGTGCAGCTTGTCCAGCTGGTCGCTCAGCACGAAGAAATATCCCAGTCCCAAAAAGGCCACGGCGATGAAGATTGCCACGAACACCTGGGCCGGGAAGGGCCAGTTGGGCATGTCCTTGGGGTCAAGGTTGCGGAACTCGTCTAGGGTCATGGCTTGGCTCCCTGCGGTGCGACCTGGCCTTGCGGTGCGCTGGCAGCCGGGGCTGTCTGTTTGAAGGTGCTGGTCAGGCTGAACTCGCTCACGCGCTGGTTGCTGGCAGTGGAGGCTTTCACTTCCACCAGCTGTGGTTCGGTGAATACCGTGGACTGTGCCAGGGTACGCATGTAATTGGACACGCGGGCCCCGGACAGGCCATAGCCGCTAAAGCTGAAGTTGTTGCCGCTCTGGCTGAAGCTCTTCAGATAGATGCCATCCGGTGTCTGGCGAACCAGCTGGTCGAAAATGTGTACGGCATCATTACGCCCCTGTTGCAGGCGTTCCACCAGCTGTTTGCGTGTCAGCAGGTCGTCACGCTGCTTCTTGAGTGCGCCGATGTCCTTGATTTGCTGATCCAGCTTGGCAATTTCGCCTTGCAGGAACTGGTTGCGTTCTTCCTGATGCGATTCACGGGTGTCCAGAACGAAATAGCTCAGTCCGACAATCAGCAGGGCGACACCAAAGGCACTGCCCAGCAACAGCTGGAAGCGCAGGCGGTGTGCGGCTTTTTTCTGCTCGCGGTGCGGCAGGAGGTTGATGCGGATCATCAGTCAAACCTCCGCATGGCAAGTCCACATGCAATGAGCAGTGCAGGCGCATCCAGCAGCAATTCCTTCAGCCGGATCGAACTGGACTGCACCATGGAGGTGAAGGGGTTGGCAATCATGGTACTGATCTGTGTGCGGGAGGCCACGGCGTCGTCCAGTCCGGACAGCATGCTGCAGCCGCCGCCCAGGAGGATGTAGTCCACGCGCAGGTATTGCGACACGCTGACCGTGGTGTAGAAAAACTGCAGTGCGCGCTGGATTTCTTGCGCCAGTGCGTCGACAAACGGGTGCAGTAGTTCCGACTCGTAACCGTCGGGCATCGCCATGCTGCGTTTGCCGTTTTCTGCTTCGTCAAAACTGATGCCGTAGCGGCGCTGGATGTCACGGGTCAGTTGCTGGCCGCCAAACATCTGTTCGCGGTAGTAGATTTGCTGGCCGTTACGGATGACATTGCAGTGGATCTTGCTGGCACCGATATCAAACAGGGCAAAGGTCTGGTTCATGCCATGATCGGGCAGTTGCTGCTGGATCTGCTCGAAGGCCGTCATCATGGCGAAGGATTCCACATCCACCAGATGGGCGCGCAGGCCAGCCATTTCCACTACAGCCACCCGTTCTTCCACTTTTTCCTTGCGCGCGGCACACAGCAGCACTTCCAGGTCATCCAGACTGCTACTGGACGGGCCCAGCACCTGGTAATCCAGATTCACTTCATCGAGCGGAAAGGGGATGATCTGGTCGGCTTCCGACTCGATCATGCCTTCCATGTCCTCGGATTGGCTGACCGGTACCAGAAGCTTTTTGTAGATGGCCATCGAAGTGGGAATGGCGATGGCGACATTCCGGATCGGGCTGCCAAGTCGCTTCCATGCTTTGCGCAAGGTCTCGGCAATCCCTTCGATATCCACCAGATTGCCTTCGGAAACGGCTTCCTTGGGCAGGTTTTCAATCACGTAACGCTCGATCTGGAAGTTTTTGCCCGATCTGGACAGCTCTACCAGCTTGACCGAGGTAGTGCTGATATCAAGACCCAGCAGAGGAACATTCTTGGATTTCCCCAATCCAAGCTGATCCAGCCAGTCCGTACTGAACCGAAATTTGTCGGATAGCATCAGTTAAGGCCCCGAAATAGTCTAGTGCGACAGTTTTTGCACTGTCGCTGTCAATGTTTGTCTTGCTAGTTCTCACAAGACGTTATAATCCGCTTTCTTCCGAAAGCCTATTTGTAATTATGTTCAAACGACTTCTTGCGATTCTGGCCGGTTTGGTCATTGGTGGGGCCGTGCTGGCAGCCGGTGCTGCAGCCATTGCCATCATCATAACCTACCCGCGTTTGCCAAGTCTTGATGTGCTGACGGATTACCGTCCAAAAATTCCACTGCGCGTCTACTCGGCAGATGGCCAGTTGCTGGGAGAGTTCGGTGAAGAGCGCCGTTCGTTCGCCCGTATCCATGAAGTCCCGCAACTGATGAAACAAGCACTGCTGGCTGCCGAGGATGAAAGATTCTATCAGCATAGCGGCATCGACTACATGGGTGTCATGCGTGCTGCCGTCGGTAATCTGGTGTCCGGTCATGCCCGTTCCGGTGCCAGTACCATCACCATGCAGGTGGCCAAGAATTTCTTTCTTTCCAGTGAAAAGACTTTCACACGTAAGTTTAATGAAGCTTTGCTCGCTTTCAAAATCGAACATACGCTTTCCAAGGATCAGATTCTCGAGTTGTACTTCAACCAGATCTATCTTGGGCAGCGTGCTTACGGTTTTTCAGCTGCCGCACAAGCTTATTTCGGCAAGCCCATCACTGACCTGAGCGTTGCCGAAATGGCCATGCTGGCCGGCCTGCCCAAGGCACCTTCCGCCTACAACCCCATCGTCAATCCGGAGCGTGCCCACCTGCGTCAGCAGTATGTGCTGCGCCGCATGCGCGAGTTGAATTTCATTACCCAGGACCAGTATGACGCGGCCATCAAAGAGCCGCTGCATCTGGCCAGCGCCAGTGTTGACGGCAATCAGCCGGCCCTGTACGTGGCGGAAATGGTCCGTCAGGCCATGTACGAACGCTACAAGGATGCTGCCTATACCGAGGGCTACAAGGTCTACACCACGCTGGACAGCCATCACCAGCAATGGGCTTATGACGCACTGCGTGCCGGCCTGATCGATTTCGACCGCAAGCAGGGTTACCGTGCCCCGGAAAGTTATATCGATCTGGCCTCGGCAGAGGGGGAAGACCAGACCGAAGTGCTGGACGATGCACTGTCTGAAATTCGCGACAGTGGCGACATGCAGGCGGCCATCGTGCTGTCTGCCAGCCCGTCCGAAGTGCGTGCCTACCTGCGCGGCGGCAAGGTGGCGGTCATCAAGGGGCCGGGCCTGGAGTTTGCCCGCCGTGCGCTCAACCCCAAGCTGGCAGCGGATAAACAGATTCGCCGCGGTGCCGTCATCCGTGTGCGTGCCAATGACAAGGGCTACTGGGAAATCGTACAGATGCCGGATGTCGAAGGGGCATTCGTGTCGATGGACCCGCGTAGCGGTGCCATCAAGTCGCTGGTGGGCGGCTTTGACTTCAACCGTCGCAGCTTCAACCACGTGACCCAGGCCTGGCGTCAGCCGGGCTCCACCTTCAAGCCCTTTATCTATTCGGCCGGTATCGAACGCGGCGTGACGCCATCCACCATGTTCAACGATGCCCCGCTGACCGTGCCTGGTGCGCCGGGTACCGGTAATTGGGAACCGAAGAACGACGATGGCAAATTTGCCGGCCTGATTACCCTGCGCCGCGCACTGACCCAATCCAAAAACCTTGTGTCGGTACGCTTGCTGATGGCGCTGGGAACCGATTACGCCCAGCAATATATCCAGCGTTTCGGCTTCTCGCCCAAGCAGCATCCGGCCTATCTCACCATGGCGCTGGGTGCCGGTGCGGCCACGCCGCTGCAGATGGCTGAGGGCTATTCGGTGTTCTCCAATGGTGGCTACCGCATCAAGGCCTACTTCATTGACCGCATCGAGGACCAGTCCGGCCATGTACTGGCCAAGACCCAGCCTGCGGTGGCCGGCCAGAATGCCACGCAGGCCATCGACCCGCGCAATGCCTTCATCATGACTTCCATGCTCAAGGACGTGGTGCGTTACGGTACGGCAGCCAAGGCCATGAGCCTGGGGCGTATGGATCTGGCCGGCAAGACCGGTACCACCAGCGACTGGAAGGATGCCTGGTTTGTCGGCTTCAACCCCAATCTGGTGGCAGCCACCTGGGTGGGTTACGACCAGCCGCGCTCGCTGGGCCGATATGGTTATGGCGGTACCGCCGCCTTGCCGGTGTGGATGAATTACATGGCCAATGCGCTCAAGGGCGTGCCGGAAGTGGAACTGCCAGTGCCTGCCGGCATCGTGGTGAAACCGGGTGCGGGTCAGCGTGGTGGTGACGAGTACTACTACGAAGAATTCCAGAAGACCAATCCGGAACTGAAGATTGACAACCACGGCAGCATTCCGGGCGCTAACGCTTCTGATGCTGCGGCAGACGACCCTGCGGCGAAAGATCCCAACGCGCCTGCTGCCAAGGATGCCGTGGAAAACGTCAAGGAAATGCTGTTCTGAGCCAGATGGCCGTTCATCACAGCCCACTCTCACCAGAGTGGGCTTTTTCTTGCCTGTTGGTCCGTCATGTCCGCCAGGACCTGCGTGATGCCGGACGATTAACAACTATAAACAGCTTGTCGATAGGCAAGGGCAGGGCGATTCCTTATCATCTCAGCCTGTTTACTGCTTTGCATCAGGCCTGTCGATCCTGACTCCGCTGACAATTTAAGCTGGCCCTTTCCCGGAAAACCAATATGTCTGCCGCTCCTGCCAAATCCACCCATACCTTGCGCAATGTTTCCCTGTTACTGCTGGCACTGGCGGCTGGTGGCTGGTGGTGGAGCAGTCACCGCAGTGCCGCACCGGATGCAGCCGCACCCAAGCGCGGTGGCGGCCCGGTAGCCGTGGCGGTGGCCCCGGTGATGCAGCAGGATGCGCCCTTGCAGCTGGGGGCTCTCGGCACGGTGACGGCCACCAACACGGTGACGGTGCACAGCCGGGTGGATGGCCAGTTGATGGCCCTGCATTTTGAGGAGGGCCAGCTGGTACAGAAAGGCCAGCTGCTGGCCGAACTGGACCCGCGTCCCTTCCAGGCTGCGCTGACTCAGGCCGAAGGCCAGCTGATGCGCGACCAGGCACTGCTGCAAAACGCCAGGCTGGACCTCACCCGTTACCAGCAGCTGCTGGCGCAGAACTCCATTGCCAAGCAGCAGGTGGATACCCAGCAGGCGCTGGTGGCCCAGTATCAGGGTACGGTGAAGCTGGATCAGGGTGCCGTGGCTACCGCCCGGCTGCAACTGGATTACAGCCGCATCACCGCGCCCTTGTCCGGCCGTGTCGGCTTGCGGCAGGTGGACCTGGGCAATATCGTGCACTCCAGCGACAGCAACGGCGTGGTGGTGATTACCCAGACCCAACCCATCAATGTGCTGTTTGCCGTGCCGGAAACCAGCCTTGGCCAGGTGCTGGCTGCCGCGCGTGCCGCCAAGGGCAAATTGCAGGTGGAAGCCTGGGACCGTGACAACCGCCACAAGCTGGCCGATGGCGAGCTGCTGGCCATCGACAACCAGCTGAGCACCACCACCGGCACGGTGAACCTGAAGGCGCGCTTTGCCAATGCGGATGCCGTCTTGTTCCCCAACCAGTTTGTCAATGTGCACCTGCAACTGGGCGACCAGCCCGATGCAATCGTAGTCCCCAGCGTCGCCTTGCAGCAGGGCAAGGTGGGCAGCTATGTCTACACGGTGAATCCGGACCAGACCGTCAGCATCAGCAAGGTGAAAACCGGTGCGGTATCCGGTGACAACACCCTTATCGAAGAGGGCGTGAAGCCCGGTCAGAAAGTGGTGGTGGATGGCCTGGACAAGCTGCGTGAAGGTGCGCAGATCAAGGTGATCGACCGGGCCATGCAGAATGCAGCCGATGGAAATGGCAAAGGCAAGGGCCGGGGCAAGCAGCATGCCGCCAGTGGCAGCTGGGGCGGTCAGCGCCAGCACGCTTCTGCCGCCAACTAAGCGCGGGATGACGGCATGAACCCTTCACGTCCCTTTATCCTGCGGCCGGTGGCCACCACCTTGCTGATGCTGGCCATCCTGCTTACCGGCCTGGTGGCCTGGAAGCTGCTGCCGGTATCGGCCCTGCCCGAGGTGGACTATCCCACCATCCAGGTGGTGACCCAATATCCCGGAGCCAGCCCGGAAGTCATCACCTCGTCCATTACCGCGCCGCTGGAGCGCCAGTTCGGCCAGATGCCGGGCCTGACCCAGATGTCGTCCACCAGTTCCGGTGGGGCATCGGTGATTACCTTGCAGTTCAGCCTGGAATTGACGCTGGATGTGGCCGAGCAGGAAGTGCAGGCCGCCATCAATGCGGCGGGTAACCTGTTACCCAGCGACCTGCCCAATCCGCCGATCTACAGCAAGGTGAACCCGGCGGATACCCCGATTCTCACCATCGCGGTCAGCTCGGACACGCTGCCGCTGACCAAGCTGGAAGACCTGGTGGATACCCGGCTGGCGCAAAAACTGTCGCAAGTGCCGGGCGTGGGGCTGGTCAGCCTCAGCGGTGGCCAGCGGCCTGCGGTGCGCATCCAGAGCAACCCCAAGGCACTGGCCGCGCGTGGCCTGACGCTGGAGGACATCCGCACCGCCATCAGCAATGCCAATGTGAACCAGGCCAAGGGCAGTTTTGACGGCCCGCAGCAAGCCTCCACCGTGGATGGCAACGACCAGCTGAAGTCGGCCGAGGAATACCAGAATGTCATCATCGCTTACCAGAACGGCGCAGCGGTGCGCCTGAGGGACGTGGCCAAGGTCGTTGATGCGGCAGAAAACATGCGGCTGGCAGCCTGGGCTGGTACGACGCCGTCCATCATCCTGAATGTACAGCGCCAGCCGGGGGCCAATGTCATCCAGGTGACCGACCGCATCAAGGCCTTGCTGCCGCAACTGCAATCCACCTTGCCCGGCGCGGTGGATGTGAAGGTGCTGAGCGACCGCACCGTCACCATCCGTGCCTCGGTGGAGGATGTCGAGTTTGAACTCATGCTGGCCATCGGCCTGGTGGTGATGGTGATTTTCGTGTTCCTGCGCAATGTGCCGGCCACCATCATTCCCGCCGTGGCGGTGCCGCTGTCGCTGGTGGGCACGTTTGGCGTGATGTACCTCACCGGCTTTTCCATCAACAACCTCACCCTGATGGCGCTGACCATTGCCACCGGCTTTGTGGTGGATGATGCCATCGTGATGATCGAAAACATCGCCCGCTACATCGAGGAAGGCGAAAAACCGATGGCTGCGGCGCTGAAGGGCTCGCAGCAGATTGGCTTCACCATCATCTCGCTCACCTTCTCGCTGATTGCGGTGCTGATTCCGCTGCTGTTCATGGGCGATGTGGTGGGGCGGCTGTTCCGCGAGTTTGCCATCACGCTGGCGGTGTCCATCCTGATTTCGGCTTTCATTTCGCTGACGCTGACGCCGATGATGTGCGCGCGCCTGCTCAAGCATGTGCCGGAAGAAAAACAGGGCCGCTTCTACCATGCCAGCGGGGCCTTCTTCGACCGCATCATTGCCCGTTACGGCCAGATGCTGGGCTGGGTGCTGGAGCGGCAAAAGCTCACCCTACTGGTGGCACTGGGCACCTTGCTGCTGACCGTGCTGCTGTATGTGGCGGTGCCCAAGGGCTTTTTCCCCTTGCAGGACACCGGTGCCATCATGGGCAGCAGCGAGGCAGCGCAAAGCATTTCCTTCAGCGCCATGGCGCTGAAGCAGGAACAACTGGCCCAGGCCTTGCTGAAAGACCCGGCGGTGGACAGCCTGTCGTCCTTTATCGGGGTGGATGGCAATAATGCCTCGCTCAACAGCGGCCGCCTGCAAATCAACCTCAAGCCCAAGGGCGAGCGCGATGATATCCGCACCGTGCTGGCCCGCCTGCAACAAAGTGCCGCCAGCGTGCCGGGCATGTCGCTGTATTTGCAGCCGGTACAGGATTTGTCCATCGACACCCGTATCAGCCGCACCCAGTACCAGTTCACCCTGCAGGCCACCAATCCGGACGAGCTGTCGCAATGGGTGCCCAAGCTGGTGCACAAGCTGAACCAGTTGCCGCAACTGGCGGATGTGGCCAGCGACTTGCAGGACAAGGGCCTGCAAGCCTATGTGAACATCAACCGTGATACCGCCGCCCGGCTGGGCGTCACCACCGCAGCTATCGACAATGCGCTGTACGACGCCTTTGGCCAGCGGCTGATTTCCACCATCTTCACCCAGACCAACCAGTACCGCGTGGTGCTGGAAGTGGACGCGCAGAACCAGCAAGGCCCGCTGTCGCTGAAGGGCATCTACGTGCCCACCGCCAGTGGTGGACCAGTACCGCTGGATACGGTGGCCAGCATCGAGCAGCGCCCGACCGCGCTCACCATCAACCATCTGGGGCAATTCCCCACCACCACCATCTCGTTCAACCTGGCCAAGGGTGCGGCACTGGGCCCTGCGGTGGAGGCCATCCGTCAGGCTGAAGCCGAACTGGGCATGCCGGCCAGCCTGGATACCAGATTCCAGGGCGCGGCGCTGGCCTTCCAGGCTTCGCTCAGCAACACGCTGTGGCTGATCCTGGCGGCCATCATCACCATGTATATCGTGCTGGGGGTGCTGTACGAGAGCTATATCCACCCCATCACCATCCTGTCGACGTTACCCTCGGCCGGTATCGGTGCCTTGCTGGCCTTGCTGGTGTCCGGCAACGACCTGTCGGTGATTGCCATCATCGGCATCATCCTGCTGATCGGCATCGTCAAGAAAAACGCCATCATGATGATCGACTTTGCGCTGGAGGCCGAGCGCGAGCAGGGCATGAGCCCGCGTGACGCCATCTACCAGGCCTGTTTGCTGCGCTTCCGTCCCATCCTGATGACCACCATGGCGGCGCTGCTGGGCGCGCTGCCGCTGATGCTGGGCAGCGGCATGGGTTCCGAATTGCGCTCGCCGCTGGGTGTCACCATGGTGGGCGGGCTGCTGGTCAGCCAGGTGCTGACGCTGTTTACCACCCCGGTGATTTACCTGGCCTTCGACCGGCTGGCACGACGCTGGCGGCGTCCTGACCATGCCGCTGACGATGACAAGGCAGAGGCCGAGGCATGATTCCGTCCGCGCCCTTCATCCGGCGGCCCATTGCCACCACGTTGCTGACGCTGGCCATCCTGCTGGCGGGCTTTCTGGCCTTCAAGCTGCTGCCGGTGTCGCCCTTGCCGCAGGTGGATTTTCCCACCATCTCGGTCAGCGCCAAGCTGCCCGGTGCCAGCCCGGAAACCATGGCGTCCACCGTGGCCACCCCGCTGGAACGGGCGCTGGGGCGCATTGCCGGAGTGACGGAAATCACCTCGTCCAGCTCGCTGGCCTCCACCCGCATTACCTTGCAGTTTGACCTCAACCGCGACATCAACGGTGCCGCGCGCGATGTACAGGCCGCCATCAATGCTGCGCGTTCGTTGCTGCCCACCGGCATGCCGTCCAACCCCACCTACCGCAAGGTGAACC
>NZ_JAELUD010000069.1:0-20457 GCF_016429185.1 Aquitalea sp. ASV11 | reverse complement strand
CAGGCGCAGGGCTGGTCAGCGAGGAGGCCAGATACAGCTGGTCTTCAAACAACGGTACGGCCAGCAGGCCCGGCAGGCTGCCCTCGTCCGGCAGCGACATCAGCAAGGCGTCCACCGTCTGGCTGTGCAGCTTGTCCAGCAGCTGGGCGTTGGAACCCAGCTGCAATTCGATGGCCAGTTCCGGGCGGCGTAGCTTCACCCCCATCACCAGCCGTGGAATCAGCTCCACCGTCAGCGAATACATGGCGCCGATTTTCAGCTGCGCTGCGCCAAAGCCGGCTTTTTCCCGCGCCTTGCGGATGCCGTTTTCCAGTGTCCGCTCGGCGTCCTCGGCTGCTTCGGCCAGTGCCAGCGCGGCAGGCAGCGCAATCAGCCGACGGCCCTCGTGGCGGAACAGCGCACAGCGCATGGCGTCTTCCAGCGAATGCAGGGCACGGTGCACGCTCACCGTACTCATCTGCATGCGTTCAGCCGTGCGCGGCAGGCTGCCGGTGGCGACAAAGGCGGCCAGGGTCTGCAGTTTGCGCAGGGTGATTTCTTCACTGATCATCGTGTTGCCTTGCCGGTGGTGGCTGCCCGTGCCCGGAAACAAGAGGGCCGGGCAGGCTGCACATGTTTTGTCTGGATGAAATGGCGGTAATGGCCCGCCGTAGTGGAAGCAGAAAAAAGAGTGAGCATGGCAAGGGGCGGTGTTCTGCCGACGGCCTGAATAGGCCAGCCCTGCCAGATGCAGCAACAAATCTGACCGATTTGTACCGGAGCCTTACCGCCTGTGCAACCGGGGAGGAAGGCAAAAGCATCCGTGGAATAAAAATTGCCCACCCGGCAAGGGGTGGGCACAAGTTCCATAGGATGGAGGAGGATTAACGCAGGCAGTATCCCGGCCAGGGGAAATTGCGTCCAGCATGACTTTTGCAGAGTTTGCGTCATATCAATACCGGCATGTCGATTTGTGTTCCGGGATGCGCTTGCGACGGATTTGTGCAGTCGATAGCAGATAAATGCATGTCGAATTGAAGATTGATGATTTTTCTTCTGCGGCGGTAGCGGCTAGAGTGCAGGGAGGCCGTGTCTGCGCCAGATGCTGTCATACACCAATACGCATTAATGCCTGCCGCCGGTCAGGCCGCTCATGAATCCATTGCTCACACGTTTTTTGCACACCATCCATCCCGCTTACTTCATGGAATTTCCGTTATGGAATACCGCTGATGGAGAAGTGGTGGGGGAGTTCCTCAAGGTAAGGCTCGCCAGCCGCTTTGCACCGGTCAGCGATGCTGCCGGTGAGCCGCTTGGTGTGCTGGCCAGCCTGCATGCCGTGGCCCCCGGTGGCGAGCCGATTGGCGGCGAGGTGTTGTCGCGCCTGACCGGGGTGAGCGAAACGCCGGTAGTGCTGGACCGCTTCATCCGTTGCCTGCATCTGCTCAATTACCTGCACGGCCAGCATCAGGACAAAATCCTGTTATTGCCCGTTTCCGTGGCCTTGCTGGAACGGGTGAGTCAGGACCACGGACGGGTGTTTCGCCAGATTGTCGATCAGCTGGCCATGCCGGAGCTGCAAATCGGCTTTGTCCTGCCTGCTGACTATGCTGAGCAGCCCGACCGTTTGCAGGCCCTGCAGCAAAGTTATGCGCGCCATGGTTTTGCCACTTATGTTGCCAGTGCTGATGACGAAAGCATCCTGCACCGGCTGAAAGCGGCCTGAAGCAGGGTGCCAGGCCCGCTGGTGGTGATCTGGCCATCAGGCAGTGAAATCAAGATAGGACATGCATGCAGTTGAACCGTTTGCTGAGCTATTTCAATCAATGGCCGGTGGGGGTTGCCCAGCACCGGCCCACGCTCAGTTTTTCCGACCATGGCGCTTTCGCCATGTATGGTGGATTACGCTTGTACAGTGCATTCCAGCCCATCATGCATGCGCACACCGGTCAGCCGTTTGCTCATGAGGCCTTGTTGCGGGTGACCGACCATGAGGGCCAGCCCATGGCCATCGACCGTTTTTTTGCCCGCGCCGGCGGTGCAGAGGAACTGGTGTATCTGGACCGGCTGAGCCGGGTGGTGCATGCGCTGAATTTTTCCAGCCAGGCCGATACCGGTGAATTGCTGTTCCTGAATGTACACGGGCGGCATTTGCTCAGCATTGCCAGCGGCAAGCATGGCACCACCTTCGAAACCCTGTTGGGCTATTGTGGCCTGCAACCCGAGCAGGTGGTGCTGGAGATTGTCGAATCGGAAATAGAAGACCTCGCCTTGCTGGATGCTGCCATCAACAGCTACAAACGCAAGGGATTCCGCATTGCCATCGACGATTTTGGTGCCGGCCATTCCAATTTTGACCGGCTGTGGCAATTGACGCCGGATCTGGTCAAGCTCGATCGCAGCCTGTTGACACAATCCATGGTGAACCCGCGGGCTCGTACCGTTTTGCCGGGGCTGATCAGCATGATTGCGGCACTGGGTGCCCAGGTGGTGTGTGAAGGAGTGGAGACCGAAGCCCAGCACCAGCTGGTGGTGCAGTCAGGTGCTGCGCTGTTGCAGGGTTTCTATTACGCACGGCCCGCTGTTAGCCTGTTTTCAGCCCGCGCGGCCAGTCACGCTGCCTGATGCCGTACATGGCATTCGTCGGTTTGCCTCAAGACGGGTATAATCCCGCTCCATTCGCGTCATTCCGACATGACAAGCCAAGGTAACGGGAAGTAAAGATGACTGAAGATCAAATCAAATGTTGCTGGTGTGACGAGGTATCCAGCCGGGCCCAACTGACTGGGCCGGCCGGTAATCTGTGCCCGCACTGTGAAGAGCCGGTACTGCCATCGACGTTTGGTGAACTGGAACTGGGCCAGGATTTTGCCTGCAGCCTGGGTGGTTCCTGGAAGAAAATTTCCGACAGCAAGGCCGAGATGCACGACGCCGCACCGTCCGACAAGCCTTGCGAGTTCAAGCCGGCAGAAGTGGTTTACCCTTTCTGATCCGGCCATCACGCTGCTGACGCAGCCGGATGGACAAGAAGCCGCCGCCAGAGTGATCTGGCGGCGGCTTTTCTTTGCCTGCAGCCCTTGTCAGGCGTCTGGCTCCAGCAGGGTGATGCTGGCAATGTCCAGATGGTGCAGCAGCTCGCGCAAGATCAGCAAGCTGCCCATGGCTGCCTGTGTGCTTGGCAGCCCGCTGGCCAGGCCGCCTTCCACCGCATTGGCCAGGCGCGAGAACAGGTTTTCTACCTGTTGGCGCTCAAGCCGGCTGCCAGCGGTGTCTGGCACGCCGCACAGGCTGGCCAGTTGCCGCAGTTCCGCATCGCTGCTGTACACCGTGTCCAGTGCCAGGCGCTGTGGCCAGCTGGCACTGATGGCGTCTTCCACCTGCATGATGGCCATCTCCAGCCCGGCAGCCGTTGGCAGTAGTGTGTGACTGTCAACGGGCAGTGCCGACTGCCAGCCTGTCGGCATGCTGTGGGCCGGTTGTGCCGCCTGAGCCAGGCTGGTGTGCTGTGCGGCGATATGCAGTTGGTAGCGGGTCATGATGGACGGCCTTGTCTGTCAGTACTTGTCGTTTAGTGATTGATTCCGGCGTTGTGCTGGTTTTTCTGCAGCAGCGCAGCCTGCCAGGCGGCATTGTCACGGGCGATTTCGGCCTGGCGCGCTGCCGGTAATTGTGCGTCGGCGGCGCGGATGGCGGCTTGTTCGGCTTGCCAGGCGCTGACATCGGCGCTGCTGGGGTAGCTGCTGTGGTGGGCGGCCAGGGCGGCGGTGCTGAAGCTCAGGGCCAGCAGGGTGAGGGCGAAGTGTTTCATGGAAGGCATCCTTGTCGGGTTTGCGCTGTCAGTCAGCGGATGGATGCAGTGTATTGATTACTCGTAATGTGAAAAATATCAGTCTGTTCAAGATATTGTTTCTTATTGGTGTTTAATCGTGCAAAAGAAAACCCGCATTGGCCGGTGGCGACATGCGGGTTGTGGTGCTTGCTTGATTCTGGCTCACAGGTGCTGCAGCAATTCCAGCGGATGGTTGATGCTGATGTCGGCACCCCATTGTTCCGGCTGATCCTGCGCCGAGATATAGCCCCAGCTGGCCAGTACGGTTTTCATGCCCACCACGCGGCCGGCCTGGATGTCGCGCTCGGCATCGCCCACATACAGGCAGTGCTCCGGAGCAATGCCGATCTGGCTGGCCGCATGCAGCATGGGTGCCGGGTCCGGCTTGGGTACGCCTACCGTATCTCCGCTGACGGTGACGGCCGGGCGGCTGCTAAAGGGCAGGGCAGGCACCAGCCGGTCGGTAAAACGCATCGGCTTGTTGGTGATGATGCCCCAGGTCAGCCCCTTGGCGGTAATGCCGTCCAGCATGCTGTTGATGCCGTCGAACAATACGGTTTCGTCGGCAAAGCTGTGCTCGTAGTGGTCTAGAAAACGCAGGCGGTATTCTTCGAAACGCGGATGTTCGCGATCAATGCCAAAGCCCAGGCTCACCAGCCCGCGTGCGCCATGGCTGGCAATCGGGCGGATGGCGGAGTAGGGCTGCGGCGGCAGGCCTTCTTCGGCCAGCAGACGGTTGAGGGCGGCGCCCAGGTCGCGCGCGGTGTCGGCCAGGGTGCCGTCCAGATCGAACAATACGGCTTGAATCATGTGCAATGCCTGTAGCAAGAGTCTGCTGCCGGCATTGTGCGCCGGCAGGCAGGGTTAGCGGATGGTCTTGCCCAGGAACAGCTTGTAGGCCGGGTTGTCGGTTTCTTCCACATAGGGGTAGGCCAGACCATCCAGGAAGCGCTGGAACTCGGCATTATCGCTGGATGGCACCTGAATGCCTACCAGTACGCGGCCATAATCGGCACCGTGGTTGCGGTAGTGGAACAGGCTGATGTTCCAGTTGGTCTGCATGCCTTCCAGGAAACGCATCAGCGCGCCCGGGCGTTCCGGGAATTCAAAGCGCAGCACGCGCTCGTCCTTCAGCTGCGGGGCATGGCCGCCTACCAGATGGCGGATGTGCAGCTTGGCCAGCTCGTTGTCGGTCAGGTCCAGCCCTTCCAGGCCGTTGGCTTTCAGTTCGGCAATGATGCGTTCCGAATCCTGCTTGCCGCTGATCTGCACCCCGACAAACACATGGGCGGTGCCGGGGTCGGCAAAGCGGTAGTTGAATTCGGTGATGTTACGGTTGCCGATCACCGAACAGAACTGCTTGAAGCTGCCCGGTTTTTCCGGAATGGTGACGGCAATGATGGCTTCGCGGCGCTCGCCCAGCTCGGAGCGTTCCGACACGTGACGCAGGCGGTCGAAGTTCATGTTGGCGCCGCAATTGATGGCCACCAGCGTCTGGCCGCTACAGCCTTCGCGTTCGATATAGGCCTTGGCGGCCGCCACGGCCAGTGCACCGGCCGGCTCCACGATGGAGCGGGTGTCTTCGAAAATGTCCTTGATGGCGGCGCACATGGCGTCGGAATCCACCAGCATGATTTCGTCCAGCAACTCGCGGCAGATGCGGAAGGTTTCTTCGCCCACCAGCTTCACTGCCACGCCATCGGCAAACAGGCCCACGTCTTTCAGTTCTACGCGCTCGCCTTTTTCGATGGACTGCTTCATGGCGTCCGAATCCACCGGCTGTACGCCGATGATTTTGATTTCCGGTTTAAGGCGCTTGATGAAGCTGGCCACGCCGGCAGCCAGACCGCCGCCGCCAATGGCGACGAACACGGCATCGATATGGCCGGGGTGCTGACGCAGGATTTCCATGCCGATGGTGCCCTGCCCGGCAATCACGTCCGGGTCGTCAAACGGCGGGATGTAGGTTTTGCCGGTTTCGGCTACCAGTTTCATGGCGTGCTGATAGGCATCGCTGAACGATTCGCCATGCAAGACTACCTTGCCGCCACGGCTGGTCACGCCGTCAATCTTCACCTGCGGGGTGGTTACCGGCATCACGATGATGGCTTCACAGCCAATCTTCCTGGCCGATAGCGCCACGCCCTGGGCGTGGTTGCCGGCACTGGCGGTAATCACGCCGTTGGCCAGCTGATCCGGCGTCAGCTTGGCCATCTTGTTGTAGGCGCCACGCAGCTTGAACGAGAACACCGGTTGCAGGTCTTCGCGCTTCAGCAAAATGGTGTTGCCAGTACGGCGGCTCAGGTTGTTGGCGGTTTCCAGCGGGGTTTCCACTGCGACGTCATAGACGCGGGAGGTGAGGATGCGCTCCAGGTAGTCTTGCTTGTCTTGCATGGTGATGCCGATGTCCTTGTCGTGCTTTTTTATTGAACTGTCAGAGTAGCAGGAACTCCAAGCCGCCGGGAAGCCGTGTCGCCATTTTCATGCTGCATTGCCGCAAGCAGGTCGTTATTGACGGCCAATTGCGCCAAAACCGGGCATTTACGGTCAACGTTGCAGTCTGGACGTGTATAATCACCGGCTATTGTTTGTACCCCTCACCCGTTGTCGATCTCAATGAAAACCACCATCACCCGAATTTTGCTGGCCGCCAGCCTGGCCATGCCTGTTGCTGCCTCCGCGACCGCTGCCTTTGTTCCGCCTGTGCCCGAGATTGCCGGCAAGGCGTTTTATCTGGTCGATTTCAATAGTGGCCAGGTGCTGGCCGCCCAAGACCCGGATGCCCGCGTGGAACCGGCCTCGCTGACCAAGCTGATGACCGCCTACCTCACCTTCAAGGCGGTGAAGGAAAAGCGCCTGTCGCTGGACCAGATGCTGACCGTGTCCAACCGTGGCTGGAAAACCGACGGCTCGCGCATGTTCCTCGACCCGAAAGTGCCGGTGAAGGTGGATGACCTGATCAAGGGCATGATCGTGCAGTCCGGTAACGATGCCTGCGTCACCCTGGCCGAAGCCATTGCCGGCAGTGAAGAAGTGTTCGCCCAGCTGATGACCCAGCAGGCGCAGAAACTGGGCATGAAGAATACCCAGTTCCGCAATGCCACCGGCCTGCCGCATGCCGATCACTACACCACCGTGCATGATCTGGCCATCCTGTCCGCTGCGCTGATCCGTGATTTCCCGGAGTTCTACCCCACTTACTCCATCAAGTCCTTCACCTATAACAAGATTACCCAGCCCAATCGCAACCTGCTGCTGTATCGTGACCCCAACGTCGACGGCATGAAAACCGGTTACACCGATACCGCCGGCTACAATATGATTACCTCCAGCCATCGCGATGGCCGCCGGGTGATTTCGGTGGTGGTGGGTACGGCCAGCCCGGAGGCGCGCGCCAACGAAAGTGCCAAACTGCTGAATTACGGCTTGCAGTTTTTCGAAACGCCCAAACTTTACAGCGCATCCAAGCCTGTTTCCGAAGTGCCGGTCTACAAGGGCGCAGCCAAGTCGGTACCGGTTGGCTTTGCCCAGGATGTATTCGCCACGGTGGCCAAAGGTCAGTCGGCTCAGCTGAAAGCGGACATGTCCACCATGCAGCCGCTGATTGCCCCGATCAAGGCCGGTCAGACAGTAGGCAAGCTGGTGGTGAGCCTGGATGGCAAGCCGCTGCTGGAGCGCCCGGTGGTTGCCTTGCAGGCCGTGGAAGAGGGTGGTTTCTTCAGCCGCCTGTGGGACAGCATCAAGCTGATGCTGGGCTGGAAGTAAACCGGCTTTTGATTGACGCCCCGCCTGCCGGGGTTCGGCAATGGCCTGCATCGGGTGATGCGGGCCTTTTGCCTTTGCAGAATCGAGTTGAACATGGCTGAAAACAGTACTGAAAAGCAGGAAATCATTGAATTTCCCTGTCGCTTCCCCCTGAAGGTGATGGGCGAGCGTCACGACGAATTTGTCGTCACCATGACCGAAGTGGTGCGTGTGCACGCGCCCGACCTGGCCGAGCATGATGTCACCCTGCGGGAAAGCTCGGGTGGACGTTTCTATGCGCTGACCATTACCGTGAATGCCACCTCGCGCCAGCAGCTGGATAATATCTACCTGTCGCTCACTGGCCACCCCATGGTCAAGATGGTGCTTTAAACCAACGTGGAGCCAAGCGCGTGCAGCGTCTGATCAAGCATTTGGGCCTGGTGGACTATGAACCTACCTGGCGGGCCATGCAGGCCTTTACCGATACCCGCACGGCCGAAACGCCGGATGAACTGTGGGTGGTGGAGCACCATCCGGTATACACGCAAGGGCTGGCTGGCAAGCCGGAACACCTGCTGCGCCTTACCGACATCCCGGTGGTGAAGACCGACCGTGGCGGTCAGGTCACCTATCATGGTCCGGGTCAGCTGGTGGTGTATTTGCTGATTGATTTCAAGCGCATGCATATTGGCGTGCGCGAACTGGTGCGCCGCATCGAGCAGTCGGTGATTGACATGCTGGCCGGGCAGGGCATTACCGCCAATGGTGACGTCAATGCGCCGGGTGTGTATGTGGACGGGGCCAAGATTGCCTCGCTGGGCCTGCGTATCAAGAACGGTGCGGTCTATCACGGCCTGTCACTGAATGTGGACATGGACCTGACGCCGTTTGGCTGGATCAACCCCTGTGGCTACGAAGGCCTCAGGGTGACGCAAATGAAGGATTTGGGGGTGGATAAAACCCTGGCGCAAGTAGCCGATCTGCTACTGCCCCAGCTGGAAAAACACCTGACCGTGGTGAAGGAGACAGCATGAAGTTGGATAACGAGGCAGGAGTCAAGCATAAAGGCGCCGCCAAAACCGCACGTATTCCCATCAAGATCGTGCCGCTGGATGAAAAGCTGAAAAAGCCGGAGTGGATTCGCGCCAAGCTGCCCACTGGCCAGCGTTTTCATGAAATCAAGCAGATTCTGCGCGACCAGAAGCTGCATACCGTGTGCGAAGAAGCTACCTGCCCGAATATCGGCGAGTGTTTCAGCAAGGGCACGGCCACCTTCATGATCATGGGTGATATCTGCACCCGTCGCTGCCCCTTCTGCGACGTGGGTCATGGTCGTCCCAATCCGCTGGACGAAAACGAGCCCAAGCACCTGGCCGAGAGCGTGGCCGCCATGCGCCTGAAGTATGTGGTGGTGACTTCGGTAGACCGCGATGACCTGCGCGACGGTGGTGCCCAGCACTTTGCCGACTGCATCAGCGCGGTACGTGCCGCCTCGCCCGGCACCCAGATCGAAACCCTGGTGCCGGACTTCCGTGGCCGTCTGGACATCGCGGTGGACATTCTCACCACCACGCCGCCGGATGTGATGAACCACAATCTGGAAACTGTGCCGCGCTTGTACAAGCAGGCCCGTCCCGGTGCCGACTATGCGCATTCCTTGCAGTTGCTCAAGGACTACAAGGCCAAGAATCCGGAAGTACGCACCAAGTCCGGCCTGATGGTGGGCCTGGGTGAGACCGACGAGGAAATCCTCGAAGTGATGCGTGACCTGCGCGCTCACAATGTGGACATGCTGACCATTGGCCAGTACCTGCAACCGTCCGATGGTCACCTGCCGGTATTGCGCTACGTCCACCCCGACACCTTCAAGATGTTTGAAGAAAAAGCCTATGAAATGGGCTTTGCCCACGCTGCAGTCGGTGCCATGGTGCGCTCCAGCTACCATGCCGACGTACAAGCCCACGAGGCTGGCGTGTAGCATTCGACCGGGTTGCATCTGCTCAGGCGGGCTGCCTGTGCTGCCGAGGTTCAGTTGGTGGCGCAGGCAGCCTTTTTCATTGCTGGCTGTCCGGTCTGTGCGGTTCAGATTGGCAGGCAGGGCAGTGACATCACCCGTGCCGGGTGGCGGCAGTTGTCAAGAAAACGCAGCAGGTCCCCGGTGTCGATGGCCAGTGTGCTGGTATTTACCAGCGGGTGGCAAAGTACCGTGTCCTGCTGCGCCACGGTCTGATCAATAATGACATCGACCAGCCCGGCGCAATCGTTGACGACAGCCAGCAAGCTGACGGCGCCCGGTGTCAGTCCCAGCGTGGCCAGCAGCCGCTCGGCCGAGGCAAACCCAAGGTTCTTGATGGCCAGCAATTCGCCAAGGGCTTTGAGGTTCAGCCTTGCGCTGGCCGGCAGGCACAGCAGCAGGTAACGCCCGGTTTTGCCAGCCTTGAGAAACAGGTTCTTGCTGGCCAGACTGCCGGGTATTGGTGCCAGTGTGCTGGCTTCCGCGCAGGTAAAGACAGCAGGGTGATCAAAGCGCTGATAGTGAATGCCTTGTGTATCCAGTAGCTGGTACAGGTTGTGAGGGTCTTTCATGCTTTTTCATATCGAAATGACAGTTGTGTTAATGGTATCTTGCTAGTCTGTCCGCTTGAAGAGGTGTGCGCTCCAGGATGAAACGTGCATTCACAACCGTAATGCAGCACATCAGCAGCGTCTGGCCATGCCTGATGTTCGTGCTGCCAGCAGAGGCGGCAGTGGTGGCTTGTGGTGGAGATAACCAATGGCCGCCGTCGTCTTACCAGCTTGCATCAGCTGCGGATGTGCAGGGCTTTTCCCCGGATGTGCTGCGCACCATCCTGGGGCCGGAGGCCGGCCTGCAAATCCGGCTGATGCCGTTTGCCCGTTGCCTGGCGCTGGCCGAGCAGGGCAGTCAGGTGCAGATCGTGATGGCTGCGAGCCGTGCGCCTGCGCGGGAGAGTAAGTTCCTGTTCACCCGTTCTTATCTGGAATTGCATCCGGTGAGCCTGACCATGCAGCCCATGCTGGCAGGTAGCGACCGGCTACCATGGTGTGGTCTGAACGGTTTCAATTATCAGGCCTTTGGCTTGCGTGCGGAGGAGGTGGACCGGGGCTCGGCCAATTATCCGGACCTGCTGCGCAAATTGCGCGCCGGGCATTGCCGTGGTTTTGTCGAGTACCGGGAGGTGTGGCAGGGTTTGTTGCGGCTGGGTGTGTTGCAGCCGGATCAACTACCGCCGCTGGTGCTGCGTCCGCTGCCGGGCAGGCCAGCGGTGGAAGCTTCATTCATGATTTCGCGCCGCATGCCGGGGGCGGAATTGCTGCGTCAGCAGCTGGACAAGGGTTTGCAGGCACTGGCTGCGCGGGGAGAGCTGGCTGCCTTGCTCAAGCGGCAATTGCCCTGAGACTCAGGGCTGACGTCCTGCTTTCAATTGCTGGTAATCGGCCAGCACGCCATCAATCAGCGGCAATATTTGCTGCAGACCGTCACTGTCCGGCAGCTGGTCGAATTGCAGGTTGGCATCCAGCTGTTGCAGGCAGCGCCGGGCGGCGGTGCACACTTCCACCGCGGCATTGAAATCGGCCGGGCTCATTACCTTGCCATTACGTACCTTGCGATAGTGGATGCCGGCCATGATGGCGTATTTTTCCGCAAGTTCGCCTTCGGCAAAGCGGTTGGCACGCTGCATGGCAAACAGTTGATCCATGATGCGGCGGCAGGCCTCTTCGGTGCGCTGAAAGCGCTTTTGTTCGACCAGGCGTGCTCCCTGGCTTGCACTGGATTTGCCTGCTTTGCCGTTCTTGTTTGCCATGGCTGTGTCTCCCGCTGGATGGTGCCGCTGCAGACGGCATGCAAAAGGCCCGAACGCAATGTCGGGCCTTTTGGGAATGCTGGTGGAGGGAGAAGGATTCGAACCTTCGAAGGCTGAGCCGCCGGATTTACAGTCCGGACCCGTTGACCGCTGGGGTAACCCCTCCAAAAGAGATCGGCATGATAGCGAGGCTGTTTTACAGCGTCAAGCCCCTGATAAAAATTTCTGGCTGCCTGTTTGCTCACCCGTCTACTGCTTGGCGGCTCGGCGCGACTGGTACAGCATCAGGATGGCGGTGGCGATCAGCATCAGCGCAAACACTGTCCTGAGGCGTCGTTCCGGCAGGCGGTGCGCCCAGGCCACACCCCCAGGAAACGGTGCAGATGCCGCCAATGGCCATTGGTAAGCCCAGCAGCCAGTTGATATGGCCAGCATGGCCGTAGGTCCACAATGCCACCAGCGCGCCGGGCACCACCAGGGGCAGTGCCAGCCCCTGGGCAACGGCCTGTTTCTTGCCGAAACCCTTGATCAGGATGAGCGCTGCCACAATACCGGCCCCCACGCTGAACAGACCGGCAAACAAGCCGCCAACCACCCCGACTAGTGGCAGCAGCCGTTCAGGCCAGGGCTGGCGTGGAGCGGACTGGCGTTGCTGAGGGGCCAGGGCAAAGTAGGCTGCCAGCAACAGCAGGAAGACGGCAAAGCATTGCCGCAGCAGGGTTGCATTCATGTCTACGGCCAACTGGGCGGCAGGGTAGGTGCTGATGATGGAGGGCAGCCCGATCAGCGCAGCAGTGCGCAGTGGGAAGGGGTTGCGTTGGCGATGGCACCAGAAGCCGATCAGCACATTAGGGGTCATCATCACCAGTGCCGTGCCCTGGGCCAGGGCCTGGTTCATGCCGTACAGCATTGCCAGCACCGGTATGGCCAGAATGCCGCCGCCTATGCCCAGCAGGCCGCCCAGTGCGCCCAGGCCTGCGCCCAGTAGCAGCGCTTCCATGATTTGCCATGGCATGGCGCACTCCTTGGCGATGTGAAAGCCGCCAGGTTTACTATGTGAACCGGCAGGGATAAGGCATCGATAAATAAAACATCATCAAGTTTGAAATGGTAATGAATGCGCTGGCTGGCTGACAGTCACGAGCTGGCCTGGCGAGGCGTGCTGGTACTCAGCCGTCAGTGCGGCTTGGCATCGTCGTGATGCGGACTGCCCCGAAGGGTGTTGGCCGCAGCCGGGCTGCCCTGCATCGCCCGCTGGTAGTAGAGGGCGGGCACGCGGGCCGGCACCAGAATACTGCGTGGCCGCAGGTTCGGCAGTGCCGCATAAGCAGCGCTGTAATGCGCATTGTCCGCTTAAGGGTGCAGCGGTGTGCGGCGCGCATAGGACGCGCGCTGTTCTGTGGCACCTTGTTTCAATGCGGGCCAGGTGGCTATCGGCTCTGGCGGATGGTCATGCATTACGCCTGCTTTGCAGTAGCAGGCCAGCTTGTGTGACTGGCTGTTTTTCGGCAGGGTTTGCCTGCATGCTCGGTCAAAACCTGATGTCCTGTTGGAAGGGGCGGTGCCACTAGCGAAATAGCAGGTTGCTGATATTGGCCAGGGTAAGTTCGTTACTCAGATCGTTTTGCAGGCGCAAGGAAAAGTCCCGGACAAAATCGGCCAGCAACTGGGCGTGATGGCTACCAGACTGTGCATCTGTCAAAGACAGGATGGTGCCGGGATTGCTTGCGGCGACTTTCAGGACAAGGGACATGGCCAGTGCATCGGCCAGTGATTTGTGCATGTTATTGTTTCCGTAACGAATTGTTTAATTCCTGCTGCCACTGGAGGCGTAGGCGCGGTTGTGTATTTCCAGTCGGTCCTGCACCTCGATGGTGAGGGTGGCTGTTGGCAGGGCGTTGAGTCGTGCCAGGCCGATTTCCTCACCGGACCGTTCGCACCAACCGTAGCTACCGTTGGCAATGCGCGCCAAGGCCTGCATCACGGTGATGATGCACTGGCTATCCTGCTGGTGGACTTTGACTTCCATTGTATGGTCCTGCTCCAGGCTTGCCCGGTCGGAGGGGTCGGCGCAGTTGCCCTGGTGACGCAATAATTGCCTGCTGTTGTGCATGTCCTGCTGCAACTGTTGCAATCTGCAGGTCAGCTTGTCATGAAAATACGTCAGTTGGGACGGACACATATAGCTTCCGTTCGGAATGGGATTGGACGAGTCTGCGCCATGCTGGTGCGCGGCAGGATAGGACATATATGTCTCCGGGCGGCCGGGTCGGGCCGCATGGCTGATCAAAAGCTTGGGTGGGCAGCCGCTATGTCTGGCTCAGGCGCTGGTCGGGGAGTGAATGCCAATGCGGTGAGGGGGCGGTGGGCAAGTGCTGCAAGCGGGATTTGCCAAAACATTCTTGGCATGTCCACCTTAGTCTTTTCAGGGTGCTGCCACCATCAGTCTGTGCCGGATTGTGGTAATGCCTGTCTTGCTTGCCAGCATGACATTGGTAAAAAAAACGGTGAGAGGCTTGCTGTCATTGAGCTGAACCTGGTAAATGCATCGAATGGATATTCAGTAGTCGGCAATTTATTTTGCCAATTTGGCAGATAGTGTTTGACCAATAGCCTGGAGGTGCGTATAACGGTCCTGCAAGATTTCAAGCGTTGTGCCTATTTCGTTACAGTGGTGTCCCTCCTTCCCGAGTGCCTAATTGTTCAAATATCTATCCCTTGAAGTTCTTGTTGTTTGAGCATTTGCTCTGTTTTTAATGTTTTTTTATGTCAGGGATATATCATGGAAACCGGCACCGTTAAATTTTTCAATGACGCCAAAGGCTTTGGCTTTATCACTCCGGATGCAGGCGGCGACGACCTGTTCGTACATTTCTCCGAAATCAAGGTAGACGGCTTCAAGTCGCTGCAAGACGGTCAGAAAGTAAGCTACGTTAAAGCTGCTGGTCAAAAAGGCCCGGCTGCTACCAACGTACAGCCGCAGTAATTCACGGGCTTTGCCTGTGTGATGGCTGAAGCCCGGTGCTTCGGCTGCTGAAAAACCCACCCGACTTACGTTCCGGTGGGTTTTTTCATGGGCTGCGGCCGTGTATTTGTCATGCATGCTGCTTTGACAGGGGCCGGGGCTGTTAAGCTGGACAATCAATCCCGGTGGAGTATTGCATGCAGCCATTTCCTATTCCTGACAACAGCCTGTTGCTGCTGATCGACCTGCAATGTGCGGTGGATGACCCCAGCTGGGGGGCGCGTAACAACCCGCAGGCAGAAACTGTTGCCGGCGCATTGTTGTCGGCATGGCGCCAGCAGCGGCGCCCGCTGTGCCATGTGCGGCACGACTCGGAAGAGCCTGGCTCCACCTATCGGCCAGGCCAGGCCGGTCATGCCTTCAAGCCCGAAGTCATTCCGCTGCCGGAGGAGTGGGTGCTGGCCAAACATACCAACTCGGCCTTTATCGGTACCGACCTGCATGCGCGTTTGCAGCAGATGGCTTGCAATACCCTGATTGTTGTCGGAGTGGCCACCAGTAACTCGGTGGAAGCCACCGTGCGCATGGCGGGTAATCTGGGATACCAGGTGTACCTGGCTGAAGATGCCTGTTTTACATTTGGCCGCATGGATTGGGCCGGCAACTGGCGTACAGCCGATGAAGTGCATGCCATGTCGCTGGCCAATCTGCATGGTGAATACTGCCAGGTCTGTCATTCCACTCAGTTGCTGGCAGCACTGGCTGCCGCTTAACGCGGAGCGGGGTCGGCTGCCGCCAGGGGTTCTGCCTCCTGCCACAGGCGCTGCCATTGTGATTCGTAGCGCGCAGCCAAAGCCGGTGCATTCCAGATGATCAGTACATTCTCGGCATTCTTGCTGGCGGCCGAGGCGGTGTAGTTGAAGCTACCGGTCTGCACATGCTGCTGATCAATGATCATGAACTTGTCATGCAAAATGGCATATTTCCCGTTTAGTCTTACTGGAAGCTGCTGATTGGCCAGATAGCGCGTTGCGCTGTACTGGCGCTGGTTTTCCTGCATGTCGGCCACCACCGCTACTTCCACGCCGCGTCGTTTTGCTTCCAGCAAGGCGGTGGCCACCGGTTTGCTGGTGAAGACGTATGCAGCCAGGTGGATGGAGCGCCGGGCTTGTGCAATGCCCTTGAGTACCAGTTGCAATGCCGCCGGATCGGGAGCAAACGCAACTTCGGTCGTCATGGTTGCGGTCGGGTTTTGGAGGGTAGTGTCGGCGGCTGCGTTGAGACTCAGGACAAACAGGCCAAGACATATCGCGCGATGTGCAGGCTTCATGTGTGTATTTCCAGTTGGAAGTGGTTGCTGGTTTGCAGCATATGCCTGCCACCAGCCATTCTGTTGTCGCTGATTATTGTCTTTCATCATGAGTTCTTTGTTTGTGCGCCTCATTTTTAAATTATTTACTATTCTTTATGCATGTTTGGCATGTGTAGCTGACAGGGTAAAGCATGAAGGGGAGCAGATGAAAACGACAAAACTGGCAGCACTGGCTGCTACAGGACTGGTTCTGGGCTGGGTGCTGGTGCTGCCCGGCATCGTGGGTGTGCGCACCGAAGACAAGATCCGCAATGATATCGACAGCCTGCAGCAAAACAAACTGATGCCATGGACAGTGAAGGTGGATCATTACGACCGTGGCTGGTTCGGCTCCAGTGCCCGTGTGAGCTACAGCCTGCCGCTGGCTGGCCAGACGCTGCGGTTTGCCGTGGATTACAAGGTGAACCAGTTTGCCATTCCCCTGCAACGCTGGGCGCGTACCGACTACACCATCACTCCGCTTGATGCCAGCGGCAATAATAGTGGCAATCCTCTGGCCATCGAGGCGTGGAGCATCAAAACCTTCTTCGGTCGCACCGACACCACGCTCAAGGCGGATGAGTTACATTGGGCCAGTCCGGATGGCAATGCACTGGATCTGCGCAAGCTGCTGGCCACCATTCAGACTGAAGACGGCCATCCCATGCAGTACAGGATGAACATGGCTGGCGCCACCCTGCGCGTGGCCGTGCCGGCTGGTGCCGGTGGCGTGGTACAGCTGGTGCTGGGCAATTTGCAGGCGGATGGACATCAGGCCGCCATGGCATCGGTCAAGGACAGCTGGCAGATGGATGCGCAGCAAAAGCTGGAGTCCATGGAGCTGCTGGTCGACAACAATTCGGTGCTGCGGCTGAATGGCTTGTCGCTGGATGCCGCCATGCAGGACAAGGGCAGTCTGGTGGACATGCTGTATCACAGCCGGGCGGAAAAAGGGCAGCTGGGGCCGATCAACCATGCCTTTGCCATCAAGGATGCCCGGATGGACTTCTCTTATGCCAACATCAACAAACAGGGTTATGCCGACTGGCAGAGCAAGGCCAATCAGCTCTATGCCAACCCCGGTAATGCGGATGCGCTGGCCATGCAGCAGGCCAGCGCACAGGTATTGCTGGACAGTGCCAGCAGCCTGCTGGCCAGTTCGCCTGCCTTCCGGATCGACCAGTTTGGCTTCCAGACCGACAAGGGCGGACTGCATGGCAGTCTGGAGCTGCGTTTTGATGGCAATGGCATGCCGACCGGTGTGCAGACCGCGCAAAGCATTCTGCCACTGCTGCGCGACCGCCTGAGCGGCAGGGCAGCCATGCAACTGGATCGTGGCCTGCTTAACGAGCTGGCTGGGCAAGCCGCCGGCAGTGCCGACACCGCCCGAACAGCGCAGATGATGGATGCCAGCATCTCGAGCGCGGTGCAGCAGGGGTGGCTGAGTGATAACGGGCAGCGCCTGAGTGCCGACTTCAGCTTCAACCGGGATGGCGCGGTGCTCAATGGTCACCCGCTGCCGTCCATGGCAGGCTTGCTGGGTGGAAATCCGGCTGTCGCAGCGCCTCAGGCAGCAGCACCGGCAGCCGCTCCCTCCGGGGAAAAAACACCGGATCAGGCTCCGGCCAACTGAGCGGGCAGGACAAGAGCCGCGCGTGTTGCGGCGGCTCTTGCTAGAATGCGCTGTTTTCCGGCAAGAGCGATGGCATGCGCATTCTTCACACTTCGGACTGGCATCTGGGCCAGCATTTCATGGGCCGCAGCCGTCAGGCCGAACATCAGGCACTGATCGACTGGTTGTTGCAGCAAGTACAGCAACAGGCTGTGGATGCAGTACTGCTGGCGGGCGACATTTTCGATACCGGCGCGCCGCCCAGTTATGCACGGGAACTCTACAACCAGCTGGTGGTGCGCCTGCATGATGCGCACTGCCGGCTGATCCTGCTGGGCGGCAATCATGACTCGGTGGCGACGCTGGAGGAAAGCCGTCCCTTGCTGGCCTATCTGGGTTGCACCGTCATTCCGGCAGTACAGGAAGACCTGTCGCGCCAGCTGATTACCCTGCACGATGCCGCAGGCAACCCTGCTGCGCTGCTGTGCGCGGTGCCCTTCATCCGCGCCCGTGATGTATTGCAAAGCCAGGCTGGCCAGAGTGCCGAGGAAAAACAGCTGGGCTTGCAACAAGCCATTGCCGCGCATTATCAGGCCCTGTACCAGCTGGCCCGTGAGCACGGCGAAGCGCTGGGGCTGCAACTGCCCATTCTCGCCAGCGGCCACCTGACTACCGTGGGGGCCAGCAGCAGCGAATCGGTGCGCGATATCTATGTCGGCGCGCTGGATGCCTTCCCCACCAATGCCTTCCCGCCGTTCGACTACATCGCGCTGGGGCATATCCACCGCCCGCAACTGGTAGGTGGCCATGCACATATCCGTTACAGCGGCTCGCCCTTGCCATTGAGTTTTGATGAACTGGGTCAGGACAAGCAAATGCTGCTGATAGAAACCGGTGCGAGGGCAGAACTCAACATCACTGCGTTGCCGGTGCCATGCTTCCAGCCGCTGGCCAGCCTGCGCGGCACGCTGGCGCAGCTGCAGCAAGCCATACCGCAAGCCCTGGCCGGGCTGGCTGCCGACCAGCATCTGTGGCTGGAAATCACGGTGGAGGGCGATGATTACCTCTCTGACCTGCAAGGCCGTATCCAGGCCATGCTGGACGGACAGCCTGCCGAGCTGCTGCGCCTGCGCCGCGCCCGCAGCCAGCAAGCCGTCAGCATGCAATCCGAACGCAGCACGCTGGACGAACTGAGCCCGCAGGAAGTGTTTGAACGCCGCTTGCAGCTGGAAGAGCTGGAAGCGCCACTGGCCGATGCATTGCGCCAGCGTTATCGGCAAGTATTGCAGCAGCTGCAGGAGGAACAGGCATGAAAATCCTTACCCTGCGGCTGAAAAACCTCAACTCGCTGCAAGGCGAGTGGAAAATCGACTTCACCCGCCCGCCATTCCGGGATAACGGGCTGTTTGCCATTACCGGCCCCACCGGCGCAGGCAAATCCACCTTGCTGGATGCCATCTGCCTGGCGCTGTACCACGAAACCCCGCGACTGAAGACCATATCGGCCAGCAGCAACGACATCATGACCCGCCATACCGCCGATTGCCTGGCCGAGGTGGAGTTCGAGGTCAAGGGCAAGGCCTACCGTGCGTTCTGGAGCCAGCGCCGCGCCCGCGACAAGGCAGATGGCACCTTGCAGGCAGCACGGGTGGAGCTGGCCGAGGCCGATGGCACCATCATCACTACCCACAGCAACGAAAAGCTCAAACGGATTGCCGCCATCACCGGGCTGGATTTCGCCCGCTTTACCAAATCCATGCTGCTGGCACAGGGTGGTTTTGCCGCTTTTCTCAATGCCAGTCCCAATGAACGGGCCGAATTGCTGGAGGAGCTGACCGGCACCGAGCTGTACGGCGAGCTGTCGCGCCGCGTGTTCGAACAGGCAAGGGACAGCCGCCAGGCCCTGCAACAATTGCAGACCCAGGCTGGTGCGGTCGATCTGCTGGATGAGGCCGAACGCGAGGCCATGCAGCAGCAACTTGCAAACGCACAGCAGCAACAGCAGCAACTGGCTGGACAGCAACAAAAGCTGGCGCAGGCACTGGACTGGCGCCGCCAACTGGCCCAGCAGGAAGAGCAGGTACAGAGCGCCAGTCAGCAGCTGGACAGCGCTCGCCAGGCGCAGCAGGCCGCAGCCGGGCAGCGCCAGCAATTGGCAGATGGCGAGGCTGCCAGTCAGATCCTGCCGCCATACCAGCAATGGCAGGGCCGACAGCAGCGGCTGGAACAGATCCGCAGCAGCTTGAATACGCAGGAAGAAGCGCTGCAACAGGATCAGCAGCAATGGCAGCAACTGAACTGGGATGGTCTGTGCCATGCCACCTCGCTGGTTGACAGCTTGCAGCAGAAGTTGCAACAAGGCCGCTTGCGCTGGCAGCAATGGCAAGCCCGGCAACTGTCGACACCACAGCTTGCCAGCCTGGGCAGTCAGCTGCCCTTGTGGCGCAGCCAGTTTGGTCAGCTAAGCCAGCTGCAACAGCGCGTGGTGCAGGCCGGGCAAGAGCACGGCCATTTGCAAGCGGCACTGGTCAGCCAGCAGCATAAAATTGATCAACAGCAACAGCTTTGCGCGCAGGCCGAAGCCAGTGCGCAGGCTGCCATAGAGGCAGAAGCGGCAGCGGCGGCGGCCCAGCCGGCAGACTTGCCGACATTGCGTCAGCACTGGCAGCAGGCCGGGCAAACGTTACAAGGCTGGCAACAGGCCGAGCAATTGGCCGGGCAGTTGCAACAGGGCGCGCAGGAGTTGACCGCGCTGGAGCAAGACATGGCCAGCAGGCAGGCGCTGTTGCCGGAATACGAACAGACCCTGACTGCACTGCGTGCGCAATACCGCCAGCTACAGGAACAGTTGCTTGACCGCCAGCGCCTGCTGGAAATGGAATTGCGCATTCAGGGGCTGGAAGCCCAGCGCGCCCTGTTGCAGCCCGGCCAGCCTTGCCCCTTGTGCGGGTCGGAACAGCACCCGCTGGTGGAGCGTTACCATGCGGCAGATGCGTCGGCGGCCCGTCAGGGCGTGGCGGAAATCCAGACCCGTCTGGAAACGGTACAGGCAGAAGGACATCAGGCCAGTTTGCGACTGGGCACCGCGCAGCAACAGCTGGCCAGCTTGCAGCAGCAATGGCAAGCGCAGCAGGAACGGCAGCAGCAGGC